>NZ_DGRD01000050.1:8679-8833 GCF_002390965.1 Corynebacterium sp. UBA4397 | reverse complement strand
ATAACTCTACGCGTAGGTTCCACGCATCCAGTTTCCCTGTAATGCGCCGGGTAAAGGACTCGATGTGGCGCAGAGTGCTCAAGGTGTGCCCATTGCGCCTGGCCGCGTCAATAGCCGAGCGCTGCTTGCCTGTGTAGGGTGTGGGGCCGAAGTA
>NZ_DGRD01000050.1:0-8630 GCF_002390965.1 Corynebacterium sp. UBA4397 | reverse complement strand
CACCTCGGCTAAGTTGTGCGAAATACTCCTGCAAGCCCATGACCGCCACGCTAAGACACCGCCCAGCAGCACGACAATCCCCAACCCGCACCAAACAAGGAAACTGTGGATAACCCCCCAAGCCCGGGGCGGTTATCCACAGCCAGGCCGCCTAACCAGAACTTAGCAGTGCGGTAGCAAGGAGATCCTGGTATTCAGGACAACTAACCAACAAAATCACTGCACTCTACAACCGGAAGAGCCCTCACACCTTGTCTCTAGCGCAGAGTGACCTGGCGGGACTTGATGTTCTCAAGCTGCTTGCGCTCCTCGGAATCAAGCTGGGCGTCGTTGTGGATTTCCTTTTCTAGGGCCTCATCCACGCGGGAAAGCTCTGCTTCGTAGGAGTCGAAGGCAACCTGCGGATCGAGGTCGAATACTGGGGCGATGAGACCATGGGTGCGGAATACTCCGGCAAACTTGGTGCCTTCCCCGAGGTTCAGCTCACCGCGGGCTGCGACGCGAGCAAGCGCGTTAAGCAGGGCGGTTTCTTCCTCGGCGGGGCGCACCCAGCGGATATAGGCCTTGCCGCCGCCGGCGTTGGCCCAGAAAGCGGTTCCGGTGATGGACTCGCCCACGAGGTGAGCCTCGATGACGGAATCGTTGGCGGCCTGCATGGACTGCGCCACCTGTGCATTGGTGGTCGCGCCTTCCGGAATCCACCAAGAGAAGTCCTGGTAGACCTCGATGTCGAGGGTGGCATCCTTATCAAGCAGCTCGCTCAAGGCAGGCTCGGTGCCATCGGCCACGGTGGATTCCAAGGTGGCGCCGGGCTTGTTGTTCTTTACCCAGTTGAGGGCAAAGGCAAGGTCGCGCCCTGGGTTGTGGCTGTGGGATTGCACCTGGAGTGCCACGTAGGCATTCCCACCGAACTCATCCTCGCGGATAAGAGCGGCGGAGGCACCGGGCAGCACGGTGGCAACGTAGACGTCACGGTCGAAGCCGCGGACCTTGAGCGGTGCCGTGGCGGAGGGGGCGAACTCTTGCAGAGCGATGAGGCTGGCTTCTGCGGCGAGTCCGCCAAAGGGGCGCGGATCCTTCTCCAGCGCCGCGCGCTCGGCGGCACGCGCCGCCAGCTTTGCCTGGCGGCGGGACATGCCCTCGGGCAGGTTTTCTTGCTTCTTTTTCTTCTTGGCCATAGGCACCAAGATACCTGGGTGCTAGAGCTCTATGGCGTGCAGGGCCACTTCCGGTTGGTTGGTGGCCAGCATGTCGACGCCGTTGGACCACGCCCACTTCATGTCCTCGGGACGATCCACCGTCCACAGGTAGGTGGGAAGGCCGTGGGCGCCGATGGCGCTGGGCTGCATCTTCGCGCGCAGCAAAGACATGCCCAAGCCGGTAGGGCGCGAAAGCAAAATATCGGGCCGGTTGAAGTGGCGCTCCCAATCCCGGCGCAGATAGATGCGATCGATGTCGGGAGCAATGCTGCGTATGCGCCGCATGGCTTTGTGGGAGAAGGAAATCACGTGGATACGTGGATCATCCAACAGTCCCGCGAGGCGCAGACGGTTCACCATCTCCTGCTCAAGCTTCTCTCCGTTGGGTGAGGGATGCTTGGTTTCAATGTAGATATGGTGCGACTTGCCCTCCATCATCTCCAGCAGCTCATCGAGCAGAAGCATGTGTTGGCCTTCGCCGATATCGACTTGGCGCAGGTCTTCCCAGTCCATCTCGGCGATGTGACCGGGGTTGCCGGCAACACGCTCCAAGGTGGCGTCGTGGTTGACCACGACCTTGCCGTCACGGCTTAAACGGATGTCGCATTCGATGCCATGGATAGGCAGTTCCATGGCTTTGGCAAAAGCTAGAGGGGATAGCTCCGGATATTTTCCGGAGTATCCCCTGTGGGCAACGATTTTCACTATCCGAAGAACTCTTCCTTGATTTCGTTCAGAGTCTTGGCCGAAGCATCGAAGCGCTCTTGCTCGTGCGCGTTGAGCTGCAGCTCAATCGGGCGCGCGATGCCGCCGCGGTCGATGATGGCTGGGGTGCCAATGTAGAGATCATTGACGCCGTATTCGCCCTCGAGGTAGGCAGATACCGGCAGTGCCACGCCCTGGTTCTGGATGATGGCGCGGGTGATGCGGGCCAGACCCATGCCGATGCCGTAGGAGGTGGAGCCCTTGGCGTCGATGATCTTGTAGGCCGCGTCACGGGTCTCTTCGAAGATGGTCTCGATGCGCTCGGCGTAACCGGGCTGCTCTTCCAACTTCTTCGCCAGCGGGACGCCGGCGATGTTCGCGGTGGAGACCACGGGGAGCTCGCTGTCGCCGTGCTCACCAACGATGTAGGCGTGAACGGAGGTCGGTGCGACATCCTCGAGCTCGCCGAGCATGTAGCGGTAGCGGGCCGAGTCGAGCACGGTGCCCGAGCCAACTACACGGTGGTGGTCGAGGCCGGAGGCCTTCCATACTGCGTAGGTCAGGATATCGACAGGGTTCGATGCGACAAGGAAGATGCCATCGAATCCGGCCTTCATGACGTCTCCGACGATGGAGTTCATAATCTTGACGTTCTTGCCCACGAGCTGCAGACGGGACTCGCCGGGCTTTTGCGCAGCGCCGGCGCAGATGACAACCATTGATGCATCCGCGCAGTCGGCGTAGGTGCCGGCGGTAACGCGGGTGCGAGTCGGTGCCCAGACGACACCGTGGTTGAGGTCTTGGACGTTGCCTTCCAGCTTCTTTTCATCGATATCGATGATTGCCAGGTGGTCAACAGTGCCTTGGTTGATTAGGGCGAAAGCGTATGCGACTCCCACATCGCCAGCGCCGATGAGTACGACTTTGTTTCCAACGAATTTTGCCATGCCCCCATTGTGCGTCAGGTCGCTCAAGAATGCGCGCTATGCGCACGATCTCACACAACCAAATGTCCGATCTCACATTCTGGCGATTATTCGGACACTATTGCTTGCACTACGGGCGTGCGCCTGCCCTGCACGCGGAGCGAGTTACTGGTTGAATGGCACTCATGCACTCCCTGGCCCGCAAGGTGCTGATTAAAGCACTGTCATCCGCACTTTTTGGACTAGAAGTGCTCAGTGATCTCACCCCTGGCCTGCGCATGACCGGACGCCGACGCCTCCCGCGCAACATGTCCGCCGGAATCTTGGGCGCTGAGGTTGCCACCTGGGCGGCCATCTCGCCCTCGTTGCTTCCCCGTCCGTGGTGGGTCACCGCCGCCAACGTCTCCATTGGCCAAGGAATAGGACACCTCGGAGCTACTGCGGCGGCGTTTTCGCTCAAGCGCTTCCTCCGCGCTGTCGGCAAGCGCCCTCAAGACCACGTCTCCGCGCGCTATCGCCGCGGCGCGCACCTCATCCTTGGCGCCGGAACCGTTATTTTTGCCGGCCTCTCCCTGCGCAACCAACGCCGCCAGGCCGCCTTGGTGGGACGCGACCTCGTGCGCGGACCGGCAACCGCTGCCGTGGGTTTGGCAGTGGGCACGGCCGGATATGGCGGACTCTTGCTGCTGGGCGAGCTCACCCAAGTGACCATCTCCTCTATCTCCCGCCGGCTCGGATCCTGGATTCCTGCAGGGATAGCCTGGCCGCTCGTGGCAGGTGGCCTGGCGCTGAGCTCGGTGGCCTTTTCTGATCGTGTGGTTCTGCGGCGCTGGCTACGCTCCGTGGCGCTCGACGCACAGCGCATCAACCGGCGCATCTTCCCCGGCACAATGATGCCCTGGGAACCAGAGCGCTCAGGCAGCCCCTGGTCGCATGAACGCTGGACTGCGCTGGGCCAACAGGGCCGGCGCTTCGTCTCCAACGGTCCGCGCGCCCACACCATCAAAGAGGTCATGGGATTCGACCACGCCCACGAACCCATCCGCATTTATGCAGGCCTCGTGCCGGGGCGTTCGGTGTACCAATCCGCGCAGCGCGTCATCTCCGAAATGGAGCGCACCGGCGCCTTCCGTCGCGACATCATCGTTATCCTCATGCCCGCCGGCTCCGGCTGGGTCAATAACTGGGGCGTATCCGGCTATGAGTTCCTCACTCGCGGCAACTGCGTGACCGTGTCCATGCAGTACTCTTATGCACCCTCGGTCTTCTCCTATGTCATTGATAAGAATGCCCCGAAGTTGGCCGCGCGCACGCTTATCGCCGCCATCCGGGAGGCCATGGAATCCCTGCCCGCAACGGATCGGCCCCGCCTCTACTTGGGTGGGGAATCCCTCGGCGCCTATGCCATTTTGGATAATTACCGCGATCTCGACGAGCTCCTCGCCGATTGCAATGGTGCGGTATTTACTGGTCCGCCCAGCATGACGCGCTTTAACCAACGCTTAAACCGCGACCGCGATCCCGGCTCACTCGAGCGCCTCCCTGTGATCGACGGGGGCCGGCATGTGCGCTACGTGTCCACGCCCGATCACACGCTTTACGACGCCTTTGGGACCAAGTACGCACACACCTGGCGCCGCCCGCGCATAATCATGGCCCAGCACGCTTCCGATGCCATTGTGTGGTGGAATCCCAAACTCATATTCTCGCCCCCACATTGGATGCGCGAACCCCAGCCGCCGACACTTCACGCCGATACGCTGCGGCGTTTGGTCTGGGCTCCGCTTATCACCTTCTGGCAGATTGGCTTAGACCAGATCAACTCCCTCAACGTGCCCGGCGGGCACGGCCACAACTACTTCGAGGAAACATTCTGGTACTGGGACGCTGTCCTCGGCTCCCAATCGCAGGTGCGCCTCACCCAACAGCTGGCTGCCAGAATGACCCACTACCTGCGTCGCACGCAGTTTTAACCGCACTTAACCCCAGTACTGTGGTGCGGGCAGTAACCGTGCGGATTCTTGAAAAGATACTGCTGGTGCTCGTCCTCGGCCAGGTAATACTGCCCGGAATCGGTCTGTGAGAGCAGCTTGACCTCGGTGGTGGAATCGCCGTACCCGGACGCCCGCAGCTTCTGAGCATAGGAGTCCACCAGACTTTGTACTTCAGCGCGCTCGGCCTCGTCGTTGACGTAGAAAGCAGAGCGATATTGCGTGCCTACGTCATTGCCTTGGCGGAATCCCTGGGAGGGATCGTGGGCCTCAAGGGCTCGGACGACTAGATCGCGCAGCGAAACCTTGGCCGGATCGTAGACAACCTGCACCACCTCAGCGTGGTTAGTCATGCCCCCGCACACCTCATAATAAGTAGGGTTCGGCGTCGTTCCTCCGGCATAGCCCACCGAGGTCGACTCAACCCCCGGCATCTCCCAGAACAATTTCTCCGCACCCCAAAAACAACCGATGCCGAGAATGAGGGACTTTTGCCCCGGCTTCCACGGCCCAGTCACAGGGGTGCCCAATACTGCGTGCAGCTGTGGATCCAAGATTGGCTCGTCGCGTCCGGGCAGCGCTTTCTCGCGCGGAACTATCTTTGGCTCTGGCCTAAACATCCATGACATTAAGAGAAACCACCTTGAGTGCGATATTGGCGTTGCGTTGTTACGGCATTAGTGCGCCCTTATTGAGTCCCAACGCACAGAGATGACATTTGTTCCGTACGACTCTTTCCCTGCCCCCTTCTATTCAGGTAAACCCCCAGTGTTTTGCGCCACACAAGTGCGATGTGTGCGAAAACCTGCAAGCGTGCCTATCATTGGGCAACGTACCCAAAGAAAGGACTAATCATGGCTGTCTACGAACTTCCAGATCTTGACTACGCATTCGACGCTCTCGAACCACATATCTCCGCAGAGATCATGGAGCTGCACCACGACAAGCACCATGCAAATTACGTTGCTGGCGCCAATGCAGCCCTCGAGGCACTCGAGGCTGAGCGCAACGGTGAGGCCAACGCCGACCGCATCCGCGCTCTGTCCAAGAACCTAGCCTTCAACCTGGGTGGACATACCAACCACTCCATCTTCTGGAAGAACCTCTCCCCCAACGGCGGCGGCGAGCCCACCGGTGAGCTGGCTGAGGCCATCAACCGGGACTTCGGTTCTTTTGAGAAGTTTAAGGCTCACTTCTCCGCTGTAGCACTGGGCCTGCAGGGCTCCGGCTGGGCAGTACTCGGCTACGATCACCTCTCCGGCCGCCTGCTCATTGAACAGCTGACGGACCAGCAGGGTAACATCTCTGCGAACTTCACCCCGCTGCTCATGCTGGATATGTGGGAGCACGCCTTCTACCTCCAGTACAAGAACGTCAAGGCTGACTACGTCAAGGCCGTCTGGAACGTCTTCAACTGGGCTGACGTGGCAGAGCGCTTCGCCGGCGCCAGCAAGTAATTGCAGTAATTGCGGCTGACGTAGCTTCATCACTATCGGTGTGGGGCGGGAACCGGATCTACCGGATTCCCGCCCCACACTTTTGTTGTATGTGCAGCTTTCCGGATAGCGAGTGCCAAGGCATTGCAGCTCAGCCATTTCTATTGACTTATAGAAACTATTGAGGTGTAATACCTAGGTCATTTTCCGCTCTCCTAGAAAGCTCTATAGTGCCTAGAATCAGCAAGTCCTCTTGGAAGTTCTCCCGTGTATCACACACACAGTGGTCGCGGGTATTTTGATAGTCACCACCACTACACTCGGCGCACCCGCCGCATCGGCTTTAGGCCTTTCCAGTGGCAGTTCATCTTTAATCGTTTCAAGCTCTGTTCTGGGCGATGCCCAACACGCGGTCAACGAGGCGCAAATTGCCCAGATCCTAGAGGAGTACAATATTCCAGGTGCCCAAGTTGTACACCAAAAAGGCAGTGTGACCGATAGTTACGCTGTAGGAGTCGCTCGAAAAGACCTAGGAACTCCAGTGTCTGAAGACACTATGTTTCAAGCCGCATCCTTGACAAAGGTTGTCAGCACCTACGCTTTCCTCAAGCTCGTCGATGAGGGAAAACTCGACTTAGACACCCCCTTGTGGGATTACTATCAATCTCCTCGCATCGCGGGTAGCGCCGAAGCAAAGACCATCACTGCACGCATGGTTCTCAACCACACCACCGGGCTTCCCAACTGGGCCACCTCGCCCGGTGCCGAAGACTCAGCGCTCGTTCCGCAATGGACGCCAGGATCTAAGTTCGGTTACTCCGGAGATGCATTCTTCCTGCTGCAACAAGTAGTAGAGCACATGGAGAATAAAAACTTCTCAGACATACTCGACACCGAGGTATTCCGCCCCTTCAACATGGAACACTCTTCCTTAGTATTCCGTGAAGCAGATATCCCGCTCATGACTGTGGGCCATAATGAGAATGGCGAACCAGGCAAGCTGAGCGAGTACCAGCGAGGAAACGACGCTTATACCCTGCTTACCAGTGCAGATGACTACACTAAGTTCATCCAGCGGGCGATCATTTCTGGTGAGGGACTCTCGCCAGAAGTCCACCAGGAATGGCTTCAGGCTTCTTCCGACGCTGATCAGACTCCCCCCAGCCCAGCGGATCCGTTCATCTCGTGGGGATTGGGAATAGGACTCGAGGACAGCGATCTAGGCCCAGCAGTCTGGCATTGGGGAGATAACGGTTCTCGGCGGGCCTTCTTCATAGCTTTCCCCGAGAGAAAGGAATCTGTTGCCATGTTCTGGAACAGCAGCAACGGGCAGAAGTCCGCAGAAGACCTACTGCAGCTCTTCCTTGGTAAGGGAGATTTCCATTCGACCGAATGGGTAAATGGAAATCCAGAGTAGTTTCTAGGAGACGAAGCCGCCGATGATGGCATCTCGCAGCTGGCGCACCGGCGGGGCATCGTCGGCTTTGCGCCAGATGAGGCCGAGCTCGCGATAGGCCGGGGGATCGAGCGGGATGAGGTTATCTACCTGTAGGTATGGGTCATCCAGTGGCAGCAAGGCGCAGCCTAATCCGGCAGAGACCAGTCCCGCCACGGTGGTCAGTTCCATCGACTCGAATACCAGCTTGGGGTTAAAGCCGGCGGAGGTGGCGAGGCCGTCGAGAAGCATTCGGGTACCATAGCCAGGCAACATGCCGATGAAGGCTTCCTCGGCAAAGTTCGCCAGCCGGGCCTTGGCTTGGCCTGCCGCCCAGTGTCCGTCGGGCACCGCGAGGCCCAGGCGCTGCAGTTTTATCTGGTGCCAGCCCAGGGCGGAGTCGGCATCGACGGGCCGCGGGCCAACGAGGGCAATATCGGACTCCCCCGCCACCACGCGCTCCTGTAGCTCCCGGGCTGCGCCCTGGTGGAGGCGGATGTCCACGCGCGGGTGAGGCTCGCGGTAGCTCTTGAGCAGATCGGGCACCATCCAGGTTCCCAGCGAGTGCATGAAATCGAGACGTACGGTTCCCAGCTCCGGATCCATGAGGCGGGAGACCGCGTCACGGGCGCGCTGCTGGGCGGCGAGCATAGCCTTCGCCGGCTCGAGGAAAGCCTGGCCGCGGGAGTTGGGAACGAGGCGGCGCCCGCTTCGCTCAAAGAGGGTGGCGCCGAGGTCCTTTTCAATGCGCTGCACCCGGCGGGTGAGCGCGGATTGCGATATCCCCAGCTCATCGGCCGCGGCCCCCACGAGGCCGACCTGCGCCACGGCGACCACGCCGCGGACATCCTCCAGGTTCATGGACACTCCTCAGTTAGATATTTCACTGCATTCATGCATATCGTGCATGAAGATTGTCGCTTTATTGCATTTTACAC
>NZ_DGRD01000024.1:0-6438 GCF_002390965.1 Corynebacterium sp. UBA4397 | reverse complement strand
ACACTTCCTGCTCCTTAGCCCCAGACACACATAAAGCCACGGCACAATGGCCATGGCTTTAATGCTTATCGTAACTACGACTGCTGCTTCTGCGCTGCCAAGTACTTCAAGGCGGTGCGGGTGGACTGCTCGGCTGCGTGCCGCAGTACCGGATCGACGTCATCATACATGGCATCTACCAAGGTCTTGAGGTCGATATCTTCCCCGAGCTCCTGATGAATCTTCTTGATCTGGTCAAGGCGGTGGTAGCGGCGGTCAATGTACTTGCGGGCCACCTGCGAGGTGTCCTCGAGGTCGGGACCGTGACCAGGAAAGAGCGGGACGCCCTTGCCGCGCTTTTCCAGCATGTCTAGGGTCTTGAGGTACTCACCCAAGTCCCCATCGGTCTCAGAAAGCAGGACGGTGTGGCGTCCTACGATGGTATCTCCGGTGAGGATTCCTTCCAAGTGCGAGGAACCGGCTTCTTCCGACCAGACAAAGAAAGAGGTGGAATCCGCGGTGTGCCCGGGGGTGTGAACGACCTCGAGCTGCGGGGTGATGCCTTCCACAGTGATGATCTCGCCACCCTGCAAGGCCGGGGCGCCGTTGCAGTAGCTGGGATCATAAGCGCGAATGGGGGCGCCAGTGAGCTGACGCAGGCGCTGCGCGCCGGAGGCGTGGTCATCGTGGCGGTGAGTCAGCAGAATGAGTGCGACTTCGCCCGCGCAGGCGGTGACAACGTTGAGGTGTCCCTCGTCCTCGGGCCCCGGATCGACCACGATCGCCCGCGAATCCTCCGCGGCACGCACGATCCAGGTGTTGGTTCCCTCGAGTGCGGTATAGCTCGGATTGTCACACAATACGACACCGACCGACTGGCTTACCGGACGCAGTTGACTATATGCAGGATGCTCCATAGTTCTTAGCCTAACCCATCACTTAGAGAACTCTACGATGACTTCGATCTCTACGGGGGAGTCCTTGGGGAGAACAGCCACACCCACGGCAGAGCGGGCGTGTGCGCCTGCCTCGCCGAAGATCTCCCCGATCAATTCCGAGGCTCCGTTGATGACGGCCGCCTGTTCATAAAAATCGGGGGCGGAGGAAACAAAGCCGACGACCTTGATGACGCGGGTGACGTTATCGATGCCAACCTCGGCATCAATTGCAGCGAGGGCATTAAGAGCGGCGATCTGGGCATATTCTTTGGCCTGCTCCGCGCTAACCTCAGCGCCAACCTTGCCGGTGGCCGGCAAGGCCCCGTCAACCACGGGGAGCTGCCCGGAGGTCCAGACCTGATTGCCCACCTGGGTGGCCGGCACATAGGCGGCCAAGGGTGCGACAACGGCGGGCAGCGTAAACCCGAGCTCGGTGATGCGCGCAAGATGGCTCATCTTAGGCCACCTCGCGCTTAAAGTAGGCGACCACGTTCTCCGGATTCATGCCCGGCGTGATGGTGACAAGCTCCCAGCCATCTTCTCCCCAGGAATCGAGGATCTGCTTGGTAGCGTGCGTCAGGACAGGTGCGGTGGCGTATTCCCATTTTGTCATGGGACATATCCTACCTGCTATATGCCGAAAAGTTCTCCGCCATCAGCCAGGTAATCTGCCCAGCTGGTGATGTTTGGATTCTTGCGCAAAAGGGCGCGGCGCTGACGCTCAGTCAGGCCTCCCCACACCCCGAACTCAACCCGATTATCCAATGCATCCGCACGGCACTCGTTGAGCACCGGGCAATGACGACAGATAACGGCAGCCTTGCGCTGCTCTGCACCACGGACGAATAATGCATCCGGATCACCCTTGCGGCACTTGGCCTGGGTTACCCATTCGCCACGTTCAGTGTTGCTAACAAGGCTGGACTGACCAGAGCCTTTCAAGCCGACAGTCATGGCTCGGTAGCTCCTTCCTCGTGGACTACTACATCGATAGTGTCTGACAGTGTTTGATAGTGCTTGATAATTTTGTGTGGGAGTATTATGTTTTGCCGGTCAGTGTATTCATACGTCACATACGTTGTCTAATACGTCACACTTTAGGGGGGAGTTCCCTATTACCTGCTCACCCCCAACCACGTAGGGTGTGGGGGTGACTGTCTTTAGATCTTTGGCAAAAATCGGCATTTCCACCCTCGTGGTGGGAATTCTCATTGCCGTGGCTTGCGCGCCTCTCGCCGGCATCTCCGGCGTGGCCATCGCCCGCACCAATGAGACAATGCAATCAGAACTGCAAGACCTGGCCGCAGGAGAGCTTCCCGGCGTCAGCACCATCAAGGATGCACAGGGCAATGACCTGGCACATCTATATAGCCAGCGCCGCTACCCCGTCAGCCCGGATAAGATCTCCGATCCCATGAAGCAGGCCACCGTGGCCATCGAGGATCGCCGCTTCTACGAGCACGATGGCGTGGATTTTCAGGGCAATTTCCGCGCGTTGTGGACCAACTTTGCCGCCGGCGGGGTCTCCCAGGGCGCATCCACCCTGGATCAGCAGTACGTAAAGAACTATCTCCTCTTAGTATCCGCGCGCACGGATGAGGAGCGCGAGGCCGCCACTGAGCAGTCCATCCCCCGCAAGCTGCGGGAGATGCGCATGGCCACGGAGATGGACGCCGAGCTGCCCAAGGATCAGATTCTGGCCAACTACCTCAACCTCGTCCCCTTTGGCAACCACGCCTATGGCATCGAGGCGGCCGCGCGCACCTACTTCGACACCTCGGCCAAAGACCTCACCGTCCCCCAGGCCGCGATGCTGGCCGGCATGGTGCAGTCTTCCGAATACCTCAACCCCTATACCAACGAGGAGGCAGTCCTCGATCGGCGCAATACCGTGCTGCAGGCCATGGTCAATAACGGCTCCCTCAGCCAGCCCGAGGCAGATGAGTACGCGCAGACCGATCTCGGGGTTGAATCCTCCCCGCAGCTGCTGAGCAATGGCTGCATCGGCGCCGGGGATCGCGGCTTCTTCTGCGACTATGTCTTGGACTATCTCGCCGAGAAGGGCCTTGATACCGAGGAGCTCGCCCGCGGCGGCTATACCGTTAAGACCACCCTGGACCCCACCGTCCAGGATCAGGCGCTAACGGCCGTGCGCAATCAGACCTCGCCCGACGCCGTCGGCGTGGCGGAGGTCATGAACGTCATCAAACCCGGGGACTCGGACCGCGACGTGCTCGCCATGGTCTCCTCCCGCCGCTACGGGCTGGACACGGAACAAAATGAGACGATGCTACCTCAGCCAAACTCGCTGGTGGGCCACGGCGCTGGCTCCGTTTTCAAGGTCTTCAGCGCCGCCGCTGCCATCCAATCCGGGTACGGAATCAAGAGCCAGCTCGACGTTCCTGCCCGCTACGAGGCCCAGGGCCTGGGTTCCGGAGGCGCCGCAGGCTGCCCCGTCGGCCGCTACTGCGTGGAGAACTCCGGCACCTACGCCGCGACTATGACCTTGCAGGATGCGCTGGCGCACTCCCCCAACACGCCGTTTATCAAGCTCATCGAACAGGTCGGTGTCGATCCGGTCGTGGACATGGCGGTCAAGCTGGGCCTGCGCTCCTACGCGGACAAGGGCAGCTACGATGCCGATACCTCCATTGCTGATCACATCAAGGATCTGCAGCTGGGCTCCTTCACCCTCGGCCCCACTGCCGTCAACCCCTTGGAGCTCTCCAATGTCGGCGCCACCATTGCCTCCGACGGCAAGTGGTGCGAGCCCAGCCCTATCGATGAGGTCACCGATAGGAACGGCAACGCTGTATATATTAAGGAGACGCCGTGTGAACAGGCCGTCGACAAGCAGCAGGCACATGCGTTGAGCAATGCCTTGACCCAGGATGCCGTCTCCGGCACCGCGGCAAACGCGGCGCGCGGCGCGGGTTTCGGCACCAAAGTTGCGGCCAAGACCGGTACCACCGAGTCCAACCAGTCCTCCGCCTTCCTGGGATTTAACTCAGGAATTGCCGCCGCGCCCTATATCTACAATGACGGTACGTCCACCTCGCCGCTGTGTTCTGGCCCGGTGCGGCAATGCCCTTACGGAAACCTCTTTGGTGGCCTCGAACCCGCCAGCACTTTCTTCACCATGGCCGCAGGCTTGCCGGCAGCCACGCAGGGCACCATCCCTGGCTACGACAAGAAGTATGACGAGGGCACGGTGGATTCACTGCTCGACGGCTTGCGCGGTAAGTCCGAGGCGGAGGCCCGCAACACCCTGCAGCAGCGCGGTTACCAGGTAAAGACCTCGCAGACCATCGGCGGCAATGTACCCGCTGGCCGGGTGGTGCGCGCGATTACCGGCAAGGACAGGCTCAACAATGGCGCCACCATCACACTGCAGCTTTCCGACGGCACTTCCCCCACCCGTGCGCCGAACAACAACAACGCCAATTCAGATAACACGGGCCGCAGTCGCGAGAATCAGGAGGGCGGCCGGCCCAATAATGAGGAGCGCGCGCCCCTGATTTCCCAGGAGCAGATCGATAGCATCACCAACGATGTGCGCAGCTTCCTCGGGCTCTAGGGCCACCCGGGCCTAGAGCTTTATGCCCTAGGCGAGCTTGGCCTTGACCGCGCTGGACAGGCGCTTGCCATCCGCGCGGCCAGCGGCTTTAGCGTTGGCCGCCTTCATGATGTTGCCCATCTGTTTCGTCGTGGCGGGGGCACCGGCTTCGGCCTCAACCTCGGCCACGGACTCTGCCACGAGCGCCTCTAGCTCCGCATCATTGAGCTGCTTGGGCTGGTAGGCCTCGAAGTAAGGAACCTCCGAAAGCTCCGCCTCCGCCAACTCCGGGCGGCCGTTCTCGGCGTAGACCTCGGCGGATTCGCGGCGCTTTTTGATCTCGCGGGCGATGACCTTCAAGATCACCTCATCATCGACCTCATGGCGCGCGCCGGAGGTCTCCTCCTCCTGGATGGCGGCCAAAAGCGAACGGATGGCGCTGGTGCGCTCCTTGTCGCGGGCTTTCATAGAGGTTTTGAGATCGGCACGAATAGATTCTTTAAGCTGGCTCATGTCCTTCAATCTACGCCAGGTAGGGTGGGAACCGTGAAGATTTACCCGATTATCGGCGGACTTACCGCCGCCGGCCTCGCCACCCTGGCCTGGAGCCACAGTGAGCTCAACAAATTCGAGTTGAAGCAATACACCATCCCCCTCCTGCCCAAGGGAACACTGCGCGGGGCACCGGACTTCCGCATCCTGCACTTGTCCGATCTCCATATGATCCCGGGCCAAGAGACCAAGATTGCCTGGGTTTCCGCCCTCGACTCGCTCGATCCGGATCTGGTGGTGAACACCGGCGACAACCTCTCCGATGAGCATGCGGTGCCCGATACCCTGCGCGCGCTGGGCTCTCTGCTTGACCGTCCGGGTCTCTTTGTCTTCGGCACCAATGATTACTGGGCCCCACGCCCGGTCAATCCTTTCAACTACTTGCTGAACAAGAAGCGCGAGCCCTCCTATATCGACCTGCCGTGGAAGGGCATGCGCGCGGCCTTCATCGAGCATGGCTGGCGCGACGCCAACCAGGCGCGCCACGAGTTCAAGGTGGGCAACGTCCGCCTAGCGGTGGCCGGGGTGGATGATCCGCACCACGACCTCGATGATTACTCGGAGATCGCCGGCGCCCCCAACCCTGATGCCGATCTCAGCCTGGCGCTGCTGCATTCACCGGAGCCGCGCGTGCTCGAAAAGTTTGCCGCCGACGGCTACCAGCTCTCACTCTCCGGCCACACCCACGGCGGGCAGATCTGTCTACCCGGCTCGCACGCCCTGGTGACCAACTGCAGCATCGACCGCGCACGTGTGCAGGGCCTGCATGATTTCGGCCCCATGAAGATGCACGTCTCCAATGGACTGGGCACCTCGAAGTTCGCTCCCGTGCGCATCTTCTGCCGCCCCTCAGCCACGCTGCTGCGGATCACCGAGGTTTCCTAGGATGAGGTTTCTTTTACTGCAGTTTCCCAAGCTGCAGTTTCTTATGCTGCCGTTTTGTTGTTCACATCGCGCGTGAGCTAAAGTATTCCAGTACCGTTTATTTCGGTCCTTCGGGATATGGCGCAGCTTGGTAGCGCGCTTCGTTCGGGACGAAGAGGTCGCAGGTTCAAATCCTGTTATCCCGACCAACTTAAAAATCCCCATCTTGAGCAGGCAATCCTGCGCAAAGTGGGGATTTTTCGCACCCAAATTTCCTTTAAATACTAAGCCGACTCTTTCGGTTTTAGAGTGCGTGGTGGGACTGGCATATAAGAAGCGAGTCCCTTGCAGGTATTTCCCGGGATCATGACCACCGCGCAGTCATAGTCCTGCCCATTGTTGGTTTCCCCACCGGGGTTTGTTTTAGGGGTGCCGGAAGTCGCCGCCTGGCTTGTTGACCTAACGGCTCGTATGTGGGGGCTGCCAGACTACTGTCCCGCCCTTACGGGTCAGGCGCCCGCGCCGCGGTGGCGCATTCGGATCATCCTC
>NZ_DGRD01000022.1:0-32974 GCF_002390965.1 Corynebacterium sp. UBA4397 | reverse complement strand
CCCAACCCGCACCCAGTAAGGAAACTGTGGAAAACTCACCCGCGCCGGACGCAGTTATCCACAGACGGGCCACCTCGCCAGAATTAGGTAGTGCGGTAGCAAGGCCATCCGACTTATCCTGAAGGATCAGGCTCAAGCAGAAGACAACCGACCAACAACACCAATGCACTCTACAACCAGAAGAGCCGGTTTAGCTTTAAGGGGTTAGGTAGAAGCTAAGGCTGTCGCTAAAGCTATTCTTAGCCTGAGATATTCGGCTCGGAGAACGTGATCTTAGGCAAGATGATGGGCTTCGGCGTTTGACCGAGGATGCATCCTATGCGCCACGGCGCTGGGTTGCAGACATTATCAAGGCGTATCGGAAGAAGATTCAAGTGCTGCGTGCGGACACTGACGAGCAGAACTTGTATGCAATGCGCCCTCTTCGGCTGGAGCAACTCAAGGGTAAACGAGCTGGTACTTCATGTATCCGCCTGAATGATCAATTCAGGCTCATCATTAAATTTGAAACGGATGAAGAAGGCCGGATGGTCATCATCATCGAGATGGCTGATTAGCACTGAAAGGAGAGTGGCTTTTATGAGTGCGCAGATTGCTGCTGAAGTGTTCCCCGTTGGGGAGCACTTGCTGAGGAGCTGGACGCGCGCGGCTGGACTCAGGCCGCCTTTGCGGAGATTCTAGGACGGCCTGCGCAGTTCGTATCTGAAATTATCTCGGGAAAGAAGGAGATCACTCGTGAGTCTGCCGAGCAGATTTCGGCTGCGCTAGGAACAAGCGCTGAGTTTTGGCTTAATCTCCAAGACTCCTATCTCCTTTGGAAGCAAGCGCAGGACTCACATACAAGGGAAAGCCTTGACGCCGTTGCGACTCGCGCCAGATAGCGTGAGCTCGCGCTAGTTGTCTTGTTGAGGAAGTGCGGCTTCAAAAACGTCACAGATGTGGATGGGTAATCGAATGAGGTATGGGATTAAGAGGAGCCAATAGTTAGGTTTGTTGCAAGACGAAGTAACTCGGACGAGTTGGTGTCAGTGCTTCAGCAGGCTTGGGTCGCGTGTGTCAAAGCCAGTGGGGATACTTTGAAGGTTGCGCCATATTCTCGCGAAAAGCTCCGCGAGTTGGCCGGATAGCTTTCGCAGCGAGCATGTAGTCCTGAGGAGTTCGCTTCCTTCCAGGCATCTTTCGCGGAAGTCGGAGTGAAGCTAATCTACGTGGAAGCTTTTCCTAAAGGGAAACTTGATGGCAGCGCAATGATTGTCGGGGAAACTCCATTAATCGGCATCTCCGGCAGAGAGAAGCGACTCGACAAAGCTCTCTTCACGATCCTCCACGAGACCGCCCATGTTCTGTTAGGTCATGTCTCGACAGACGGTGTCGTTATTGTTGATGACTTGTCTGAAGCTGGGCAGGACGAGGAGGGTGATGCTGATCGGCTTGCTGGTGAACTGGCTATTCTAGGACCACTGCCTGCTGTCGTGGAAAACTACCCTGGTTCGCGGCGCGACCACTGTTCGCCCACTGTTACTGATCATCTTGAACGATGGACGGCATTCGTCAACGCTTGAGCACTGGCGCCGTGCCGTCTCATCGGTGAATTGGCTAGGTGTCTTTTGCTTTGCTCTTTAATAAGGCCGAACCAAGATCTTGACCTCGGAATTGCGGCCTTCGCCGAGAAGGTGGTTGAGGCCCTTTTCGCTGGCGTCATCCAACGAGATCGTGGAGGAGACCAAGGGACTGGGATCCAAAGTGCCATCGGCGATGGCGGTGATGACCTCTGTGAAGTCCTCGTTCGTATAAGCCAGCGTTCCCACGAGGCGCTTCTGTGAGTTCATGATGGTGTTCAGGTCAATGGGCACCTCGCCGTGGCTGCTGGCCACCATGACGATCGTGCCGCCATTGCGGACAGCTGCCTTGAGGGTTATTGCACCCGCGCCGGAGGCCTCGAAGGATACATCGGCCCCGTCGCCGTAAGTATCGCGAGTGTAGGCCGCGAGATCGGTCTCGCGCGGATCGACGGCATCGGCTCCCAGTTGCGCTGCCAATTTCCGTGACGCGTCCGCAGATTCCGGCCCTTTCGACGGTGACCTTTACTTGTCCAATACCGATTTCCGGTTCTGCTACTTCCTGGATCTCAGCCTTTGAGGGGCCAACAATCTTTAACGCGCGCATGTGCGCTCCTTCCGTGTTGTTCCTAGGGAGGGTGCCCTATTGATCTATCGCACGAAGTTTGCGCAGGAGTGAATAAAGAATCGTCTTGTTTAGATTTCTATAGTCATATAGATATTTGGACTATGCTTGCCATATGACGACCGCAAAAGTGAAATACCAGGCAAATGATGGCCGGATTTTCGACGAGATGATGGCCTCAGATGGAGTCCGCCCCATCTATCGCGAGCTTTTCGACGTCTACGGAGATCTCTCCGCCGCTGATCTGCAGTCGCGGGTTTCCTACCTCAATGCCCGCTATCTTGATACGGGAGTGACCTTCGATTTTTCCGGGCAAGAGGAGGCATTCCCGCTCGACATTGTTCCCCGTCTGATCTCCGCGCAGGAATTCTCCCGCACGGAGGCCGGACTCAAGCAACGGGTGCGTGCCCTAGAGGCTTTCTTGGCGGATGTTTACGGTTCCGGTCAGGCCTTTAATGATGGTGTTATTCCTCGGGCAGTGGTCACCACTTCATCCCAATTCGTGCGTGCCGTGGCTGGATTCAAGCCCGCGAACGGGGTGCGGATTCACGTGGCCGGAATTGACCTCATTCGGGATGGCGCGGGTCAGCTGCGAGTCCTAGAGGATAATGCCCGCATCCCTTCTGGGGTGTCCTATGTGCTCACTAACAGGCAGGCGACGGCGGCGGCGCTGCCCGAGGCAGTGGCCAGGTACAACGTCGCTCGGGTAGATGACTATCCAGCAAGGCTAAGGGCGGCATTAGCCAAGGCTGCGCCCCCGGGAATAGCGGATCCCTTGATCGTGGTGCTTACTCCAGGTGTTCATAACTCAGCCTATTTTGAGCACGCCATGCTTGCTCGAACCATGGGCGTGCCGCTGGTGGAGGGCCGCGACCTCGTCGTTCGGCACGGCGTCGCCTATCTGCGGGAGACCACAGGACTCACGCAGGTGCACGTGATCTATCGCCGCGTGGATGATGATTTCATTGATCCGGTCAAGTTCCGCCCGGATTCGCTGCTGGGTTGTGCTGGCCTGATTTCCGCGCAAGCCAATGGAAACCTCACCATTGCTAACGCCGTCGGCAATGGCGTCGCGGATGACAAGCTTGTCTATTCCTACGTGCCCGATCTCATTCGCTATTACCTCGGGGAGGAACCATTGATTCCCAACGTAGATACCTGGCGCTTGGAGGATCCCCAGCACAGGGAGGAAGTGCTCGACCGCATCGAGGAGCTTGTCATCAAGCCGGTCGACGGTTCGGGAGGCAAAGGAGTCGTCATTGGTCCCAGTTGCTCGAAGGCGGAACTGGCTGCCGCGCGCGAGCACATCATTGCGAATCCGCGTGGGTGGATCGCGCAGCCGTTGATTCAGCTATCCACCGTTCCGACAATGACGGATGAAGGCTTGGAACCGCGCCACGTGGATCTGCGCCCCTTCATCATCAACGATGGCGAGGATATGTGGATTGCGCCCGGAGGTTTGACCAGGGTGGCCCTGGAGAAAGGGCAGATGATTGTTAATTCTTCCCAAGGCGGCGGCTCCAAAGACACCTGGGTGATTTCACACGATTCCGCCGGCCCCGAATCCGAGGTAGGCCGCAGTCTCCCCGTCCCCAGCCCTGATGCTGAAGGCTTGGAACGGTTGGGGACCTCAATTCTTGACGCGCGCGATGAGGAGTACCTCGAGCAGCAGCAACAGCAGCAGCAATAGAAGCAGCAGAAGCAGTAGCCCTAACACCCAAAACCCTACTTAAGGAGGGTTCCTCATGTTGAGCAGAATCGCCGAATCCATGTTCTGGATTGGCCGCTACGTCGAAAGAGCCGATGACCAGGCCCGCGTACTTACCGTTAACTTGGAACTGGGGACGGAGGCCGATGTCGTATCCTTCAGCACAGAGCTTTGCCGTGCCATGGGCAACCCGGTGGAATCAGACTCGATTTCTGAAGACGCTTGGGCGATGCTCGGCATCGATGAGCAATCACCCTATTCAATGGTCACGGCCCTGAGTAACTGTCGCGGCAGCGCTCGCCGAGCCCGCGAGATCCTGTCGATGTCTACATGGGAGGCGATCAACCGCTCGTATCGCAAGGCAACGTCCGGAAGGTTGGCGCTTATGCGGCCACCGTTGGCCTGCCGTGAGGTGCGGGATTCCTGTTCGATGATCATTGGTACGCTCGCCGCCACCATGCCGCGTGACCAGGCGTGGCACTTCCTGCAGCTTGGCAGGCTAATAGAGCGCATGGACATGACCGCCAGGATTCTCTATTCCACCATCGTGGCACCGGAGTTTCCCGCGCACCATCACATTGTGCTGCAGGCATGCGGTGCTCAGCAGAACTTCGTTATGACCAGAGGCAGGGAGGACACCTTGTCAGCGGCCGTGGACTTCATTCTCCGCGACCCCTTGTCCCCGCGGTCGGTTCTCTATTGCCTCAATGAGGCCCTTGCTTGCCTCGATGATCTTGTTGTGGACAAGCCGGCCCGCGAGGTCGAGGATGAGGCAATTCGTCAGCTCGGACAGCTACGAGCCCGTATTCAATACGCGCCTCTGGACGAGAACTTCACACTCCTCGATCACATCACCGTGGATATACAGGAGGCAGGCGCACGAGCAACCGAGGCACTTACTGCGAACTTCTTTGAGGCGACCCTGTCCTCCCAATGGCACGAGCGTTAGGAAAATACATCATGACCACGACTCTTCATATCACCCACACCACGGGCTTCAAGTATTCCTCCAGCGTTACCGATTCCTTCAACGAGATCAGGATGAGCCCTCTTTACACGCCTCAGCAGCTCATCCGCGAGCGTGAGGTCACCATCTACCCCAAGCCCTGGTCTTACTCGTATATTGATTATTGGGGAACTAACGTCACCGCATTCGAGCTGCATGAGCCTCATGAAAAGCTCACGGTCACCGTGGATACATGCGTGGATGTAGATGCCATTCCCGCACAGAGAACCGAATTGAGTCTTGAGGAAGTTGCTCAGTACTCCGATAGGTGGAACGAGTATCTGCAGCTAAGTCCGGCGGTGGAACCGGGAGAAGATCTGGCGGACACAGCGCGCGAAATCGCGGCCCGCGGCGGAACCGTCGACGAGATTGCCTTAGCCGTGGGAGAGCTCATCCACGAGGAGATGACCTATGAATCCGGCTCGACCGAAGTTACGGCGAAAGCGGAGGATGCATGGGCGAGAAAAAAGGGAGTGTGCCAGGACTATTCACACCTCATGATTGGAGCGTTGCGCGTCCTTGGAATTCCCGCGCGCTACGTATCCGGATATATTCTGCCCGACAAGGAGGCTCCCGTTGGTAAGAGCGTCATCGGTGAATCCCATGCTTGGGTGCAGTGGTTCAACGGGGCCTGGTTCAGCTATGACCCGACGAATGCCCTTATTCCGAGCGAATTGCATGTCATGGTGGCGCAAGGCCGCGAATACGCAGATGTGGCTCCGTTGCGCGGAATGTTTACTGGCCAAGCCAGCTCCGAGATGTTTGTCACTGTGGAGATGAAGCGGCTTTCCTAGAAGAACCGGGCCGTGCCCGAGAACTCATGGCGGTGACCTAGAAAGGTATTGCTAGTATTAACCCCCATGAGTCAGAGTGAACAACCGTGGTTGGATGAGGAAGAGCTGGCGTCTTTCACCTCCCTCATGGCAGTCACCATCCGCCTGACCAATATCCTTGATGCACAGTTGCGGGATGACGCTGGATTGAGCTTCTTTGACTACACGGTGCTCTCCCGTCTATCGGAGGCGGAGAATCATCAGATGCGCATGCGGGATCTGGCTCTGACAACTAACGGTTCCCTCTCTCGGTTGAGTCAGGTAGTCAGCCGTCTAGAAAAGAGGGGGTGGATTAACCGCCGCCACGATCCCACGGATCGCCGCACCACCTTGGCTCAGCTCACTGAAGCTGGATGGGAGAAGGTGGTTGCCACGGCACCGGGGCATGCCGCCCAAGCGCGCCGCTCGGTGATGGATGTCTTGAGCAAGGCGCAGATCCGTCAACTAACCCAAATCAATGAGCGCATCATCGCAGCTGTCGAAGATGACGAGCGCTATGGCGGGCGCTTCTAGAACAGATAAGGCCTTGGGGTAGCCGCGGCGGCCGGATACGGTCTTATCGAAGGGAATCCAAAACCGCAGCGCCGCATCTTTGTTTTTGGAGATGCCGATGCGGGATCCGCGCACCCATTCGGGTTCGGAGGACCTTTCGCTTAAGGAAACCCCAGCGCCGTTGTCTGTTAGTTGTGCGCCGAGTGACTTTCCTAGGTTGCCCGGGCCGCGCGCGAGATTGAAAAAGTCGGTGTTGCCACGCCGCAGCTGTGCCTTGTCGACGCCGGCTATCACCTCACCGCCGCGCAAAAGGCACCCTTGGCCGATGCCCGAAGGGCGGCAGACAATGTTGATATTGCGATGGATCCCATAGGAGGAATAAACGTAGAGGTGGCCGGGGGGACCAAACATTGCGGCATTGCGGGGAGTAGGACCGCGGAAGGTGTGGGCGGCCTCGTCGTCCGCGCCAAGATAAGCTTCCACTTCGCTGAGGCGGACGGAGACCCCGTGGAGGGTGATGACGCAACCCAGAAGTTGGGGCGCCACCACATCGGCGGGCGCAGAGAAATCAATCATCACCCACCAGAATAGACCGACAAATAACTGTGTCGATCAAGATGAGAAAGCAGAAACAAGAGAGGGAGAACTAAGGAGAGGAGGGGAGAGGCGTCCTAGCGCACGAGCTCTTCGGGAGCGCCGATGCTGGGATCGGGGAGGTAGACCTGGCCGCCGGCGGCGATGAACTCCTCGCTCTTTTGCTGCATGCCGGCTATCGCGGACTGAGCCTCGGCGCTGCCGTAGGTGTCGCGGATGTCCTGCGAGATGCGCATAGAGCAGAACTTCGGTCCGCACATTGAGCAAAAGTGCGCCGTCTTGGCGGGCTCAGCCGGCAGGGTCTCATCGTGATAGTCCTGCGCGGTGACTGGATCGAGCCCGAGGGAGAACTGATCCAGCCAGCGGAACTCAAAGCGGGCCTTGGATAGGGCGTCGTCCCGCGCGGTGGCACCGGGATGTCCCTTGGCAATATCGGCCGCGTGGGCGGCGATCTTGTAGGTGATAACGCCGGTCTTCACGTCGTCGCGGTTTGGCAGACCCAGGTGCTCCTTGGGAGTGACGTAGCACAGCATCGCGGTGCCGTAGCGGGCGATCTCGGTAGCACCGATGGCCGAGGTGATGTGGTCATAGCCGGGCGCAATATCGGTGACGAGTGGGCCGAGGGTATAGAAGGGTGCGCCTTCACACAGCTCCTGCTGGCGTTCGACATTCTCGCGGACCTTCTGCAGCGGGATATGCCCGGGGCCTTCGACCATGACCTGCACGTCATACTTCCAGGCGCGTTTGGTCAGCTCGGCTAGGGTATCGAGCTCGGCGAATTGTGCGGCGTCGTTAGCATCGGCGATGGAGCCAGGACGCAGGCCGTCGCCCAAGGAAAAGGCGACGTCATAAGCCGCGAAGATCTCGCAGAGCTCGTCAAAGTGCGTGTAGAGGAAGTTCTCCTGGTGGTGTGCCAAGCACCAACCGGCCATGATGGAGCCGCCGCGGGAGACAATCCCGGTTACGCGATCCGCTGTGAGCGGAACGTAGCGCAGGAGAACACCTGCGTGGACCGTCATGTAGTCGACGCCCTGCTCGCATTGTTCGATGACGGTGTCGCGGTAGATCTCCCAGGTCAAGGCGTTGGCATCACCGTCGACCTTTTCCAAGGCTTGGTAGATGGGCACGGTGCCGATGGGAATCGGCGAGTTGCGGATGATCCACTCGCGGGTGGTGTGGATGTCATTGCCGGTGGAGAGATCCATGAGGGTATCGGCGCCCCATTTGGCGGCCCACTCCAACTTGGAGACTTCCTCGCTGATGGAGCTGGTCACAGCAGAGTTGCCGATGTTGGCGTTGATCTTGACCAAGAACTTAGAACCGATGATCATCGGCTCGGCCTCGGGGTGATTGACGTTGAGCGGGATGATGGCGCGTCCGGCGGCGAGCTCGGAGCGCACGAGCTCGACGTCGCATTGCTCGCGCAGCGCCACAAAGCGCATCTCCGGGGTGATTATTCCCCGGCGGGCGTAGTGCATCTGGGTGACGCGCTTGCCGGGCTTGGCGCGCAGGGGGGTGGGCCGGCGGCCGTGCCACTGCTGGGAGGGGGCGCCGCGGCGCACGGCCCCACGGCCGTCATCCTCGAGGCGGTGGCCGCGTGCTTCATAAGGTTCGGTGTCACCGCGCTCGGTGATGAAGGGGGTGCGCCACGGTGCGAGTCCTTCCTCGGGGACGCTTCCGGGGCCCATCGTGCGATAGACGCGCAGAGGTGCGTTTTTCGAGCCATCGGGGGAATCGAGCTGGTCAATCTCGGTGACCGGCACCTTGATGCCATGCTCTTTGTCTTCCAACCATGCCAGGTGATGGGAGGGGTGTTGTTCAGAAATTTTGGGTGTAGGCAAGACGAGCTCCTCACTTCCTACGCCGGTACAAACCGGTTCAGGTTCTACGGTCCCGGGCACTTATCAGCCCGATCTCAGTCCCTAGTGGGACCCCCGTGTGGACACCTAATCTGTACCACGGGCCGCGAAGGCTGGCAATGCACCCGGGGGTGGAGGAGTCCTTAAGAAGTGGGCCCTGGCAGGAAGAAAACGATGTGATCCTCGCTGGAGGAAACGGGCTGAAAACCCAGGTGGAGGTAGAGGCGGTGGGCGCGCTCATTGTCCGTGTTTACGGAGAGCGAGACGCCTGGGAAGCCCAATTTTTGGGCAAGTTCTGCGGCTGCGGCAAGCAGCCGCGTGCCCACGCCCTGCCCGCGGTAGCGCGGTTCTACCGCGAGGGCGAGCTCGGGGATGTCGGCGCTGACGTAGCCAAAACCGTGCCGGTCCTCGTTGCCCCAATTCAACCAGATCCCGCCGGCAGGAATATTGCCCTCCCAGGCGATGAAGCCGCCGTCCTGCGGCTCCCAGTCGCGCACATAGTAGTCATAGTCTTCGTCGAAGCCGGGGCTGACTTCCTTGTCCTCTTGGCCAAAAACATCGGTCAGGAAGTTGAGCCTGGCCAGGTAGGTGCGGTCGGTCTCGGCGGTGGGTAGCAGCGTGAAGTCCATGCAGGCCCAGTCTAGCTTTCCTGGCCGTGCTCCCATTGGGTATAGGCCCGCGCATAGCGCCCGCCGGCTGCGATGAGGCTTGCGTGATCGCCGTCCTCGACGATGCGCCCAGCCTCCATGACAAGGATGCGATCAGCGCTGCGAGCCTGGTCAAGACGGTGCGCCACGACCAGGCAGGTGCGGCCTTGCGTGACCTTCCGCGCGGCTTCCTCGAGAACCTCGGCATGCTCGGAGCCGGCCTCGGAGGTGGCTTCATCCATGATGAGCACGGGCGGCTGGCGCAACAACATGCGCGCAAGGGAGAGCTGCTGCTCGGCCTCCGGGCCTACTTCCGGGTTGCCTGCGCCTATGGCGGTGTCCAGCCCCTCCGGCAGCCAGCGCGAGGACTCATCAAGCCCTACTGCGTGAAGGGCTTTCCATAGCTCGGAGTCGGTGGCTGCGGGACGCGCCAGCAACAGGTCCTCGCGCAAGGTGCCCGAGAACAGGTGTACCTCCTGGGTGACGAGGGCGACGTGCCTGCTCAGCCAGCTACTCGACGTCGCCGCCGTGTCAACCTCTCCTAAGAAAATCTGCCCGGCATCGGGGTATTGCAGCCCGGCCACCAGGGCGGCGAGCGTGGACTTTCCCGCGCCGGAGGTGCCCACCAGGGCGGTGGTGGTGCCAGCTTCTAGCTCCAGGTTGATGTCGCGCAAGACGCTTGCCCCTCCCGGATAGGAGTAATAAAGGCCCGCGATGCGCACCGAAGGTGCGCTCTTTAGTGGGGGTGTGGTTTCTGTGGACGGGACGTCGTCAAGCAGGGTGAGCGCCACCGCGCGCCCCAGGCTGGTTCCGGCATGTTGGATCTCTCCGGCGAAGAACAAGAGGTTGAAGACGTGGATTTCCAGGCGCGTGACCAACAAAACCGCGGCGGCTGCCTCGCCCTGGGAGATCCAGTCGAAGGAGACCATGGGGACGGACATGAGGATTATCCCTATGAGCAGGAATCCATAGGCAATGGAGCCCTGCGCGAGGATGCGGGTGAAGAGGGGAATCCTGTCTGCCCAGGACTGCACCGTTTCCCAGGAATAGCGCTCCATGCGGCGCGCGGCCCAGGTACCCAGACGGAAATGCCGCAGGGTGTCCAGGGCGCGGATCGTGTCGAGGAGGATGCTATTGCGGCGTGCCTCGACGGAGGAGACCACATTGGTCACGGCCGGAATATCGCGGATAGTGCCCTTGACAAAGGGATACATCATCGCCGCAGCCAAGAGGAAGAGAACGCCGTAGGCGGGGTGGATGAAGATTAAGGCAAGCGCCGTGAGGGGAAGCATGAATACCGTGATGAGGAGGCGATCCCCCATCGTCGTGATGGTATTGACTACCGTATCGATGTCCTTCGATAGACGGGTTATCACGTTGCCTGTGCCAAGTTCGAGGATGCGCGGAACGGGCGCGCGCAGCACTGAGCTCAGCGCCTGCGTGCGCAGATCCATCGACAGGCGGCGCACGCGCGAGTTAATAAGGAAGGAAACGAGAGTCCGTCCGCTGACCTCGGCCACAAGGCAGAAGGCGATGACGCCTAACGCCGCCACCATGGCTCCGCGGCCCGAACCAATCAGCGCTATATCTTGGCCCTGCACGATATCGACAATGCGGCCTAGCAGCTGAGAGCCCAAGTTCATCAAAGCCACCGTGGCGGCGACGATGAGCAACAGACCTGTCAGACGCGCACGCGAGGGTGCGGAGGGCAGAGACTTGAGGAGGTTCCAGCACTGTTTAAAGCCAGCCGGGGCCAGCGCGTCGGCCTGACGGGTAGTAGGTGCGCTCATAGCTCGACCACCTCCTGTGCATGTGCCGCCCACGAGGGCGAGGAGGTGATGACGATGGTGGTGCGATCTTTTCGCAGGCTGGAGACTTGCGCAGCCACGGCGGCCAGGGTTAAAGAATCCAGCCCGGTGGTCGGCTCATCGAGCACCAGGATCTCCGGATCGGCGGCCAAGGCGCGGGCAAGTGCCACCCGTTGGCGCTGCCCACCGGAGAGGTTCAGGCCGGCCTCGCCGATGGCGGCAGTGGGCAACTGGCCCTCCGGGCCGAATCCCCCGAGGCGGTGAACAATATCGCCGCACCCTGCTGCCTCGAGCGCGCTGTGCACGCGCTGCACCGAATATTCCCCAAGCGGGTTGATGTTATCCTCTAACGTTCCTTCCATCACTGAAACGCGGTGGGGAGGACACAGCGCGCCGCGCTGAGACAGGTGCTTAACCCATCCTTCGATGCTCGCGCGGGCGCCCGGGCTGAGGGGATTCCACACGCTGAGACCACGGGCGGGGGCTGTCGAAGTACCAGGCTGCGGGGCGTCCTCGGTTGATTCAAGCTCATCCAAGAGGCCGGTGACCCTTTGCACCGAAGCGTGGGCGCGGGCCCAGTTCTCCGTCAAGATTCCCAGTGAATGCCCAAGGACGGTCAGCGAAGGCGGGACGAGCATCGTGATCGCCATCATCGCGCCGGGCTGCAGGTTGCCTTCAAAGGTCTGCCACCCTGACCACGTCAAAAGTCCGACGGCGAAGAGCGCCGGAACCATCTGGCGCAGCCACGAGAGCACGGCGGTGCGGCGAACCTCAGCCAGCATGGCGCCTAGCGCGAGGTGAGCTGCGCGTGAGAAGCGTTCCTGCGCGATCTCTGCTGCGCCCAGGCCTTTGATGACGCGATTGCCCTGGGCAAAGTCGGTGGCCAGCGCAAGTGCTGCGCCTTCCTTCTGGCGGCGCAGCGCGGTAGCCCGGCTAAGCGGACCGGCGCTGAGCCAGGAGGCCAGTGCCGTGGCCAGCGCGCCGCACAAAAGGCCTACGGATACCTCCCAAGAAATGGCCGCGAGGCTGATAACGGAGCTCAAAAGGTAACCCAGCATCATGACTGGGAAGTTAAGGATCTGCTTGAGGCTGCCGATATAGTGCGAGTCCTCATCCATGGTGTTGAGCAAGCGCCCGGGGCTCAAGCCCCGTGTCTGCCCGCTAAGTAGCCGGGAAAGGAGGTTGAGCCGCAGCGTATGCGTGGTGCGCTCTTGGCTAAGAGCCGTGAAGGCATCCATGGTGGCCTCGGCAACGTACTGGACATAGAGCAGTACGGCAACGGCCACCACGGGCAAGGCCACGGTGCGCCAGGAGGGTTCGCTGAATGCGTACTGGGTGGCTTGGCCCACAATGACGGCGATGAGCGCGCCGAGCGGTGCCCAGACGGCTGCGGAAAGAATAATCCCCGCCACGCCCTTGGGCTGTGCCACGAGCAGGCGCCACGTGGCGCTGCTGGAGCGTGACCACGGAGTGCTAGCGCTTAGTGAAACCTCGTTGCGGGGCGGTGATTCCTTGAGGTACCACGACCACGTCCTCATGCGGGGGTACTTAGTCATGAGATATCACACTACAGTGATGACCCCGCACCGGAGTGTAGTGCGGGGTCTAAAGGTCAAGCAGGAAAAACGGGGTCTGAAGGGGAGGTTTGCCCGCTTGATGAGTTTTAGGTCAGGTGATAATTGGCTACGTCATAGCCATTGAACTCGCGTTCAACACCGGATTCATCGACAGACTTAAACTGCGTGCCATTTTCAATGGCGAAGCGGAGGTTATCCACGCGCTGCGAGGGGTCACCAACTACTGATCCGGCGGCGAAATAGCAGGTAGTGCCATCTTTGAGCTTGACAATGAGAGACTCAAAGCTCATCTCTTGACTCCTTAGGATCAGGGCTAAATACCCCAGAATTCAAGCAGCAACTACCCCCAATTGGCAAAGCAATGAGATCTAAACAACGCGGCGACTACCCCACGACGGGGGCGAGCGGTGTCGCCGCGTTGTACTCAAGTAAAGGTCTACTTGCAGGACTGGGGGCCGTTACTTGCCCTTATCTGTGCTTTCGTCGGTGTCTCCGGCGTCCTGAGCGTCCTTGGCGTCCTCGGGGTCAGCAGCGTCCTCATCTTCGGCATCGCTGCGAAGCTGCGCGAGCTGCTCATCGATGGATCCGAGAAGCTCCTCGTCGCGCTCGACGACGCTCTCTTCAGCCAAGTCCGACTGCGGCTGCACGGCTTCCTTGTCGTCCTCTCCGCTTACGGAGCTGTAGACCAAGGTGGAACCCGCAGCTGCGCGGTCGGCGCCGCCGGCAAACTCTTCCACCCGCGGCGGGACCTCGGAGGCTGGTTCCTTGCGCAGCCGCAGGAAGTAAAAGGCCGCGCCGAGGACGCTGAGCAGGGCGAGGATTGCAGCGACTGGCCAAGCCTTGCCGCGCTTATTCTTCTTGTTCAGCTTGCCAGTGAGCTTGCCGGTCTTCTTGGTGAGTTTCTTATTCACTTTATTAGCCGTGCGCTTGGCGGACTTGTCAGCTTCCTTGCTAGCTTTTTGGGCCTTCTTGAGACCTTGACGCGATGCCTTGCGGGTGGAGTGCTCGGCATCTTCGGCGCGTTCGCTGAAGTCCTTGCGCACCTCCACGAGGCGCTCGCCGGCCTCTTCACCACGGTTTTTTAGTTCCTCCAGGGCGCGCTCGAGGCGTAGGTGCGCGGCTTGGGTTACGTGCCCTGCCTGCTTGCGGGCCTCGCTGAGGATCTCATCGCTCTTGCCGTTGGTGGCCTGCGAGGCCTTGGCTGTTGCCTCCTCGAGCAAGGCATAGGATTCAAGGGCTTTTTGCTCGCGATAGTCCTGGAACTTGGACCAAGCCTTGGACGCCGCAGCAAGGGATGCGGAAACCACAGTCGGGTTCATAGGTGTGCTCCTTAAATCGGTAAATCGGTGACTCGGGGTTTATTCTTCGCTGAATTGCTTCTTTCGAGCGTAGTGCCACCAGGGTAGGCCCCGCCACAACTATTCTTAGCGCACGATGACGTTGTCGTTGAGAAGCTGGGCCACGCCGACGTTGCCGGCATGGGTAAGGTGCGCGCCAATGTTATAGGGCTGGGTGGATTCCACGCCGCCGGCCACCCAGCGCATGCTGTCGGGGGAACACATGTTGTGTGCCAGGGAAGCAGAGCGCAGATCGTAGTAGGAGACGTGGTTTTCTTGGGCGGTCTCGAACATGGTGAAGCTCAAGGTGTTCTCGAGTCCGCGCATGAGGGCCAGCGCATCGAGGTTGAAGCCCTGGTTGCTCGATCCCTCAACGCGAATAGGGCACAAGGCACCGTTGGCGGCGGAGATGGCTGGATAGGTCACAAGGGTTATCTTCGCGTTTGGCGCGGCGGCGCGGATCTTGTTGATGTCGCTGCGCAGGGCGTCTTTGTACTGGCGCCGGGTGGGATCGACGAGGAAGGCCGTTTGGGTGGTGTCATTGGCGCCGATCTGAATGAGGACATTCTTGGTTTCGGTTCCGACTGCCCCTCCCGCGATGGCGTGATCGACCTGTTCATATAGGTCTAGGCGGTGCGAGTTTCCGGAGGCAGAAGCCGCTGAGCAGGCGTAGTTGATGACATTCTGGCCCGAGATTCGAGCCAACTCGCGCGGCACGTTGGTATCGCCTTGAGGGCAGCCCTGAGGGCTGACGCCACCCGGCCGTGGGTTATTGGTGGGAAGGCTCGAGAGGTTTCCCTGTTGATTTTGTACCTGCTCAAGTGCCGGGTTGGCCAGGAAAGAGTCGCCGAAGGTCACGGTGTCGCCCGACTGCGCCGAAGCAGTGGTGGCAGTCAGGGAAGTCAGGGCTATAGCGGCGATGGTTACGGGGATAGAGATAAAGAAGAGCTTTTTCATGGGGTTTTGAGGATCCTCATTCCGGGGCTGCGTTTCACGGGGGATTATTTAATAGGTCCACTAATACTAGTCGCAGCTCAACCGCGGGTGTACACGGCCTGGAAACCTGCACCTTCAGGAGCTCCCTTAACAGACTATGCGGTGCACCTAACTAGACCGCTTAGTATGCAAGTGGCTAATTTTATTCACCTTGAAAATCCTCAACGGTGCAGGCAGTCGCCCCGCAAAGATATTACCTAAAAGTGTCGGCTATTTGCTGGGGCGCAACCTTGTTAGGTTTTCTCTCAAGCAAAACGCAATGACCTGCCAAGGAGGTGAACATGTCCCCGAGATTATCCGCATCTGTGCCACTAGACCATTTAAATGAATCCGAGGAGTTTTCCTCCTCTGCATCACAGCCACACAGCCGGGTAGCGCTGTCCTTTGAGGTGATTCCACCGCGTCATGACGCCGACGAGACCAAGGTAACCCAATTGTTGCGGGTCCTCGAGGCCTATAACCCGGACTATATCGCGGTAACCAGCTCCCAGAGATCGGGCTGGCTGGAGGGGACCGCCGCCTTTATCGCCCGGGTGGCGCAGGAAACCACGATGCGTCCACTCGCGCACCTGGCATGTACCGCAGGCACAGCTCAGGAACTCGATGGCTGGATAGACAAGCTCGTCGATTCCGGGGTGCGCGGCCTCTTAGCCCTGCGTGGGGACGTGCCGCCAGGGGGCATGCCCCCAGGTCACCTCCATCACGCCGATGAGTTGGTGCGCCTTATCCGCCGCAAGGAAGCGGAGCAGGCCGCACGCTTTGCGGCCGGACGCCTCGCAGTGGGCGTCGCCTGTTATCCCAATGGCCACGCCGAGTCAGCCAGTGCGGACGAGGACTTCGACGTCCTCCTGGCCAAGCAACGCTGCGGCGCGGATCTGGCCATCAGCCAGCTCTTCTTCGATGCCGAGGACTTCCTGCGCTTTAACCAAAAGGCACGGCTGGCCGGGGTGCGTATCCCGCTGATTCCGGGAATCATGCCGATGACAAGCATGCGGAGGCTGGAGCGAATGGGCCAGCTGTCCGGGCTGAAGGTACCTCCCCGGGTATCCGCAAGGCTCGCGGCAGCGACAAGCCCCGAAGAAGAACACGAAATCGGCATGGAGCTCACCGCTGAGCTCGCCCGCTCCGTCATCGACGCCGGAATCACCGGACTTCATATCTACACCCACAACAACGCCGAGGTCACCCAAGACCTCTTAGAAAGAATCGGAGTTACATCATGACCACGCCCTTCCCTAAAGCCACAATCGAGGGTTATCCGCGCGTAGGCGCCAATCGCGAGCTCAAGCGCGCGCTCGAATCCTATTGGGCCGGCCGCATCGATGCTGCCACCTTCGAAAGCGCCGCGCACGCCCTGCGCCTCGAGACCTATGCTCGGCTCAAGGAGCTAGGGCTGAGCGAGGACTATGCCATTCCGGCTGACGTGGCCTACTATGACCAGGTCCTCGAGACGGCCCTGACCATCGGTGCCCTTGGGGGCGAGAGCCTTGATGATGAGTTCCGTCTCGCTCGCGGTACCGCCCAGGCAGCGCCTTTGGAAATGACCAAGTGGTTCGATACCAACTACCACTACATCGTCCCAGAAATTGCAGATGAGCAGGGCTTTAGCCCGCGCCCCCAGCGAGTTATCAAGCTCGTGGATGAGGCACGCGCGGCGGGACACACCGTTCGCCCCTACCTGGTGGGCCCCGTTACGCTCTTGGCGCTGTCCAAGCCGGCGGAGGCCGCGCAGCGCCAGCCCCTTGAGCGCCTCGATGAGGCGGTGGACTCGTATATCGCCGTGCTTGCGGAGCTCCACGCCCAGGGCGTGGAGTGGGTCCAGTTGGCCGAGCCCGCTCTCGTGGCGGATCTTATTGTTGCCAGCGACGCCGAGCTGGCCGAGGCCCTACGCCGCGCCTATGGCCGCATTCTGGCCGCGGAGCAGCGCCCGCAGGTCTACCTGACCACCCCTTATGGCGCGCTACGCCAGGGCCTCGATGTTATCGACGAGCTGCGCCCCGAAGCCGTTCAGGTCGATCTCAGCGTGGGCACGTTGAACCAGGAACCCGGCTACCTCGAGCGGGTGGCCGAGCTGCACACCCACCTCGTCGCCGGGCTTGTTGACGGCCGCAATGTCTGGGCCGCAAACCTCCGTGACCTGCGCTCTAAATTGGAGAAGCTCCCAGCGGGAACCTCGGTGACCACCTCGGTTTCCTTGCAGCACGTACCCCACACGGTCGAGGTGGAGACCTCGCTGCCGGTCGACGTTGCCAGCTGGTTCTCCTTCGCCAACGAAAAGGTACAGGAGGTCGTCGCCTTGGCTGCCGGACCTTTGGAGTCCGCCGCGGCCTATGCCAAGGCAGATCGCGCCGTGCGCACCCGCGCCGAATCCGCCCGCACGCACGATCGCGCCGTCCAAGAGCGCACCGCGGCACTTCCCGGCGGCCAGGTAGCCAGGACTCCGGAGTTTGCCCAACGCAAGGAAATCCAGAAGGATTTGGACCTGCCGCTGTTGCCCACTACCACCATTGGTTCCTTCCCTCAGACCAAGGAGATCCGTGCTGCCCGTGCTGCTCACCGGGCGGGCACGCTTGACGATGCCGCCTATACCCAGGCGCTGCGCGCCGAGGTGGCCTCTGTCATTGACTTGCAGGAGCGCCTGGGGCTCGATGTTCTCGTGCACGGCGAGCCGGAGCGCAATGACATGGTGCAGTACTTCGCCGAGCTGCTAGAAGGCTTCGTGACCACCGAAAATGGTTGGGTGCAGTCTTATGGCTCGCGGTGCACCCGTCCGCCAATCGTCGTCGGCGACATCTCTCGCCCAGCAGCAATGACCGTCGAGTGGGCAGAGTACGCGCAGTCCTTGTCTTCCAAGCAGGTCAAGGGCATGCTCACCGGCCCGGTCACCATCTTGGCTTGGTCCTTTGTCCGCGACGATGTCCCGCAATCTGTCTCGGCGGATCAGCTAGGCGTGGCCCTGGCCGATGAGGTTCGTGACCTCGAGGAAGCAGGCATCGACATCATCCAGATCGACGAGCCCGCCCTGCGTGAGCTCCTTCCGCTGCGCGAAGAGGATCGCAAGGACTACCTGGATTGGGCTGTTCGTTCCTTCCGCCTCGTGGCCTTGGAGGCAAAGCCCTCCACCCAGATCCACACTCACCTGTGCTATTCCGAGTTTGGGCAGATCATCGAAGCCGTGGCCGCCCTCGACGCCGACGTCACCTCCATCGAGGCCGCGCGCTCGCGGATGGAGCTCCTCGAGGACATCGACGAGAAGTTCCACTCCGAGATTGGTCCGGGTATCTACGATATTCACTCCCCGCGAATCCCCGAGGTAGCTGAGATCGCAGAACTCATCCGCGCCGCACTCAAGCATGTTCCTGCCGAGCGCCTTTGGGTCAACCCTGACTGCGGGCTAAAGACCCGCGGCTACGCGGAGACCGAATCCTCGCTGCGCAACATGGTTATCGCCCGCGAGGAGGTCCTCGCCAGCCTCAAGGTGAATGCGCCCGCTTAATAAAGCGCCTGCTTAATAAAGATCGCGGTGACAACTAACTAAAGCGTGACAACTAACTAATGCCACGCTTTATTAAAAGAGCTCATCCAGGCTGGCGATGTCCCCGCTGCCATCGCGGCGCAGGTAGAGCGCCTGGAGTCCTGCCGCCTTGGCACCCTCGACATCGTTAGGCAGCGAGTCACCCACCATGAGGGTCTGGCTCGTTGCGACCCCCAACTGCGCGCAGCCCTTCATATAGGCCTCGCGCTGCGGCTTGGGGCAGGAGAGCTCGACTGTGGGAATCAGCAGGACGCCCGGCAAGTCTAGGCCGCCGGCGCGCAGCTTGGCCGCCTGCATCTCGCGTGCCCCGTTGGTCAATATTCCCACCTTCAGCCCGGCGGCCTGCGCCCGGTCAATCGCGCCCTTGGCATCAGGAAAGACCTGCCAGTTGCGGCGGTAGGCGGCGAGGTAGCCGGCGTAGAGTTTCAGCGCATCTTCCTCGCTGAGCTCGTTTCCCAAGAACTCCCGGCAGCGCCCGATTCGCTGTCCGCGGTGGGTTACCTCTCCCTTTTCATAGGCCGCGAACCACTTCTTTTCCAGCGCGCCGAAGCGTTCCTGTTGGCCGGTGGACAGTCCCAGTTCTTCGCACCACTCATCCAGGCCAGTGTGCATGGCGTGGGTGTGGTCCATCAGGGTGTCATCAAGATCGAAAAGTACGGCGCGCAACATGGCCTAAAGCATAGATGACCCAGATCGGGTGAACGATTGGACGCCTGATCGCTGTGGGCGTTATGTCCTTAACAGCGCGGGCGGGAGTAATTCCATACAATGGTCGTCATGACTCAGAAGACCGCAACTGCAACGATGCACACCAACCATGGTGACATTGTTATCGATCTCTTCGGTAACCATGCGCCGGTAACTGTTGAGAACTTCATTGGCTTGGCCACCGGCGACAAGGATTACGCCACCCAGAATGCAAAGGGCGAGCAATCCGGTCCTTTCTATGATGGCGCCATCTTCCACCGCATCATTGACAACTTCATGATCCAGGGCGGAGACCCCACCGGCACCGGCCGTGGGGGCCCCGGCTACCAGTTCCAGGATGAGTTCCACCCAGAGCTGCAATTCGATCGCCCCTTCCTGCTGGCCATGGCTAATGCCGGCCCCGGCACCAACGGCTCCCAGTTCTTCATCACCGTGGCGCCTACCCCGCACCTCAACAACCACCACACCATCTTCGGTGAGGTGACGGACCCGGCCTCCCAGAAGGTCATCTCCGAGATCGCCAAGGTTGCCACCGACCGTATGGATCGCCCGCAGGATGATGTCGTCATCGAATCCATCGATATCGCCTAAGTTCAGCACTTAAACCAGCTTTTCGCAGAGCCCGTCGCCACATCAGTGGTTGCGGGCTCTGCGTAGTTTTAGGAGCGAATAGGACACTGACATGAAAAACTATCTCAAAGGGGCCCCGGCGACAGCAGTCATCGCCGTAGCCTGCATCGCCGCCTGGTTAGCCTCAGCGGCTCAGGCTGGCACGCTGAACGCTCCCTACTATCGTTCGGAACTGGCGCTGGACTCGACCTTGTGGGGTCCTATGTTTGGCTCTGCGCCCTATACCGCAGTGACTTCTGCGTTCACTCACCTTGACGCCACGCACCTTGTGCTCAACATGGTGGTGCTTGTGTTTATTGGCCGCGAGGTGGAGTGTGCCGTAGGGACTGCGACCTATGTGGCCGCTTATGCCACTGCGGTCCTGGGATCTGCGGCCACAATCCTCTGGGCAGATTTTGATTCGCCCACGGTGGGCGCCTCGGGTGCGCTCTTTGCCCTCATGGTGCTGTTGATAGGTGTCTACCGCCATCGCGGGATGGATCTGCGTGCCCCCATTGTATTGGTGGCCGTCAATGTGGTTTATACCTTCATCGCCGGAGACGTCTCCTTGTGGGGGCATGCAGGAGGCTTATTCACGGGGCTGGTGCTGCTTCCCTTCGTCTTCGCGCGTCAGGCTCGTATTCGTGGGCTCGGCATTGGTGCAGTGGCAGCCGTGGCGATAGTGGCGCTTTCCTTTCGAGCTGGGCTTTGGGGATAACTCGGGCGTGTTATTCACCAAAACGCGTGTGCGAAAAGTTTCCACAATAGTTATCCACAATGTGGATAACTACATTTTTGTAATTTACCGAACACCTGAACGGAGTTTTCCCTGATCACGCAGGCTATTTATAGTAGGCGGAGATCAGTAGTGCCTTGTGGACACGGGTGAAAGAAGTTATCCACAGGGTGGGGATAACTCTGTGGAGAAAGAATTACACAGCTTTTCTCCACAGCCTGTGGATAACTTTTCTCCCATGCTGTGCACAGTGTCCCCAGAGGAGAAGAGCAATGCTGGATCTGTGGTGGGTAACCACTGTGGATTGCTGCGGAAGATAGTCCGGAGTGGCATGCCCGAAGTAGATAGACTGTGCAGATTGCTGGTTGGTTCCCCCCAAAGGTCCACAGTCGAGACAGGGTACAAGGAGGCTGAAGTGGCAAGAGATGAAGAAACCAGCCCCACGCCGGCTGGGCCTCCAATTAAGCTGCCTCCCGCATCACGCTGCGGGCTGGGGCTTGTGGCGCTGGTGCTCTATGGCCTGTTGTGGACAGGTTGGTCGCGGGAGTGGCCGTGGGTGGAAAAGATCGATGATGGCGCCTTGGGCTACTTCTATGCCCTAGCACTTAGCCACGGCTGGTGGGTGCCCCTCTGGGATGGGCTCAGCACGGTCTTTGCCCCGGGGCTGTGGCGCTTGCTCATTGTGCTGCCAGTGCTCTGGGAATGCTGGCGGCACCGCTATCGGGTTGCTGCATTTTTGGCGCTGAGCGTGTGGGGCTCTGGTCTGCTGAGCATGAGCGCGAAGGCCGTGGCAGATAGGCACAGGCCCTTCACACAGCTGGTTGAGGCAGACGGGAGCTCTTTTCCCTCAGGGCATGCTCTGGGCATGCTCGTGGTCATCGGAGCCCTGCTGCTTGCCTATTCGCGGTTGCTTGGCCCGAGGCTGCTGGGATCAAGGCAGGGTGCGCGTGCGCGCTGGGCGGTTATTGGCGCGGGGATAATAGTCGTCGCGCTCGTTGGCATCGCCCGAGTGGCGCTGAACGTGCACCATCCCTCCGATGTTCTAGCCGGATGGCTGCTCGGGGCCGTGTGGCTCGGCGCCTGCGCGTGGTTGTTCCCGCCGAATCAGCGTGGCCGGAAGACGGAGAGCACACGATAGTGGCTGTGAAAATCTAATTCGGAGAGTGCATCACCGAGTTCCCCGTCATAGGCCACGGGCGTGGGCGCACCGATTACTTCGCAGCGGAAGGCCGGGCGGTGCAGCTCATGGTAGAGCGGGCTGCGGTGCAGCCGGCCCAGCAGGAGCGAGCCCATGCAGCGCAGCCGAGAAAAAGGCCGGCCGATTTCCAGCAGGCGGACGTCGAGCAGACCATCATCGATCTCTGCGCGGTCCACGGGCGCAAAGCCGGAGGGACGGTAGACAGAGTTGCCTACGAAGAAGAGCGAGGCTTTCAAAGTCTTGTTGTCGTAGCGGATCTCAATGGCATCATCTTCCTTGAGAACCTGCCATGCCGCGATGACAGCGGCTAAGGCCCTGCCCAGCTTCTTTTCATAACGCTCCCGGATTGCCACAAAGCGTGGATATGCACCGATGCTCGCGGTGTTGAGCAGAGTTTTCTCACCGTTGAGGGTGACTACGTCCACGCGCTGCAGGGTTCCTTCGCGCACGGCGGCGATGGTCTGCTCCGCAGTGGGGCAGGCTATCTGCTTGGCAAAGTGATTAAACGTACCCGCGGGGAAGACCGCGAGCGGGATACCGGCGGCTAGAGCCTGGCCAGCGGCAGTGGCAACGGTGCCATCCCCACCAGCGATGCCGAGTACCTGGGCGTCCTGCGCGGCGGCGCGAAGCACTGCTTCCACATCATCATCATCCGGCTGCAGCACGATGGTCTCCGCGCTGGGGAGTTCCTGGTTTATGTGCTTGAGAATGCGATCGCCCTTCCCGCCGCCGGAGGCGGGATTAATCACCACGACGAGGCCCTCGCCTTGCGGGCGTTTGTCCTCCTGTTCCCAGAGCGGCTCAGTGCGGGTCTTTTCTTTAGAGGCCACCGGGGGAAAGATCTTTGCGCCGAGGGCGGCTATCACCGCACCAATGCCCCAACCGGCAAGAACATCGCTGGGATAGTGGGCGCCGGTATAGACGCGGGAAAAGCCCACGAGGCCCGCAACGGCACCCAAGGCCGTGCCTAGGGGTGGGCTTTCCAGTGCCGCGCCGGCGGCAAAGGCCGCGGCACTGGCGGAATGGCCGGAAGGAAAAGAACTCGAGCTGGGGTAGCGCGGGATACGGCGAGCCAGCGGCACTGAAGCGTGGCCGGGCCGCGTGCGGCTCCATGAGCGCTTCGCCGCCTGATTGGCCACGAGGCTGGTTATCGCCACGCTGATCACACCGCGGGTGGCGGCTCTCTTCCACGCCGACTTGCGGGTGAGAGCCATAGCGCCTGCGAGGCCCACCCACAGGCGGGAATAATTGGCCGCCTTAGTCAGGGGCGGCAACACCGCGTCTAGTACCGGGCTATCGGCGGAAGCGATGGCCTCGAATACATCGTGGTCCATGCGTTGCAGCCCGTCGAGGACCTCGTTAATTTCTGCACTCTCGCGCCGAATTTTCACCCTCTGATCCTTTCAGAGCATTGACCTCGCTACCATCCACCGATGGTCCCTGCGAGGCCAGACCCCGTGAAGGAGCAGCACTGCGGTGAGTGTGGGAGTTTGGTGCTAGCCGGGAACTAACGCCAGCCCATAGTCATGAGCAGGCCAATGATGGCCAGGCCAAAGCCGATGCCATAGTTCCAGGGGCCGAGCTCCTGCATGAAGGGGATGGACTCCCCGGCGAGGTAATTCACAACTAGCCACAGCAGGCCGAGGATCATCAGGCCGAGCATGATGGCGAGGTACCACTTCGGGGTACCCTGCGAATTGATCTTGACCGGGGTGCGGTTAGCGGGGGTTCCGGAAGGGCGGGAAGCACCGGAGCCGGGAGTGATTTTTGCCTTTGGCATCAAAGCACCTTTAGTTTCTGGTTGATGTAGATATCTGATGTAGATATCTGACGTAGGTATCTGACGTAGATATGTGACTGTGTTTCTTAACTGAAAGAGAGTTTAGCAGCGGCTAAGACGCTCATAACAGGGCCGCGGGATCGAACCTCCACAGGCGCACCTCCACCGGATCGCTCTTGCGGATGGTTGCCCCCTGATTCACAGAGGCCCAGCCGACCTGGTTGTTGTCCACCAAAGCTCCAGTGGGGATTGTTTCACCGACGGTCCAGGAGCCTTTCCACCCGGCGTCGGAAAGCGCGCGCTTGGCATCGGCCTCGCTCATGTGGACGAGGTTGGGGGCCGTCATGAGCTGGTTGTTGGAGACATCAATGGTGACGGTATCGCCCGCCGCCAGCTTCTCGCCGCGGTTAGTCATGGAGATGACGCGGTTCTCCGGCTCCTGGGAATCGACCATGCGCACGTTAACTTGGAAGCGCATCTCCTCCAGGGTGGATACCGCGCGGTCGCGGTCCATGCCGGTCACATCCGGCACCGTGAAGGTCTCCTTGCCCTTCGATACCGTGACGCGAATCTTGGAGCCCTTGGACAGCTGCGAGCCGCCGGCGGGATCCTGGGAGATGATCTGCCCAGCAGGGGCGTCGTCGTTGGTCTCACTGACGTTGTCATTGAGCAACAGACCGGCCTCACTGAGCGCGGCCGAGGCCTCCTGGAGGGTCATTCCGGTGACATCGGGGACGTCGGTAGTCTCCTTGCCGGAGGACACAGTCAGGGTCACAGAAGAGTTCTTCTGCAGCTCCGAACCGGCGGCCGGATTGATGCGGATGGCATTGCCACGCGCAATATCGGGATTGGGCTCCTCGTTGACAGTGACGAGCAGGCCCAGGCCCTCGAGCTCCGAGACCACTTCGGCCCGGGGCCTGTTCTCAACCTCGGGGACGATGACGGCTGCGGGATTGCTTGTCGATGTCCCGTCCGACTGTTGCTGCCCACCCCCGCCAGGGCCCCACAGCGCCCACGCAAAGTAGCCAGCAAGAATGACGAGAATGGCGGCCAAGGCGATGGCCAGCCACTTCATCCAGCCGCCGCGGTGCTCTTCTTCCTCATCCTCGTCTTCGCTGGGACGGGTGGAGGCGACTGGGGCGCGATGGGAGTTCGCCGCAGCGAGAACGCTCGTGGCCGGTGCCGAATCCTCCGGGACGTGCAGGCGTGCGGCCTGCGTTACCTGCCCGGCGGCCAGCCGCTGGAGATCCTGGCCCATCTCCCACGCGGATTGATAGCGATCGGCAGGGTGCTTGGCCATGGCCGTGAGGATGACCGCATCGATGTTGACGCGCTGGGTGGGGGTCAAGGAGGGGTCTTCGATAAGCTCTGAAGGCGGTGTCGGATCCTCCTGGACGTGCTGATAGGCCACCGCAAAGGGGGTCTCGCCCGCAAAGGGTGCCTGGCCCGTGACGGCCTCGTACATGACGCAGCCCAGGGCATAAACATCGGAACGGGCATCGGCGGGTTTGCCGCGGGCCTGCTCAGGGGAAAGATACTGGGCGGTGCCAATGACCGCGGAGGTCTGCGTCATCGCCGAGGTGGAATCATCCAAGGCGCGGGCGATGCCGAAGTCCATGACCTTGACCTGGCCGGTATTGGTCAGCATGATATTCGCGGGCTTGACGTCGCGGTGAATGATGCCGGCCTCGTGGGAGGACTGCAGGGCATCGGCGACAGACGCGAGGATCCCCGCAGCCTCTGCGGCGGGCAGGGGACCACCCTCGCGCAGGATGTCGCGCAGGGTGCGGCCGTGCACGAGCTCCATCACGATATAGGGCAGGGCGATACCGTTGTCGTCATATTCGCCGGTATCAAAAACGGAGACGATATTGGGATGGTTGAGCTTGCCTGAGTTCTGGGCCTCGCGGCGGAAGCGCTCCCGGAAGTTGGCGTCATGCGCCATCTCGGGGCGCAGTACCTTGACGGCGACCTGGCGGCCTAGAACGGTGTCTTCGGCCTCGTAGACCTCGGACATGCCGCCGGATCCGATGACCTTGCCGAGCGTATAGCGGTTATTAGCCATGGACTCTAGGCACCTCCTGTGGGGAATACTTGATTAAGAAAATCCTCGGCCGCATTTCCGTTGAGTCCCTGGTCACCGGGGGTAGTGGCCGGGGAAGTAGGGGTGACGGTGGGCAGATCCGGGGTCGGTAGCGGGGTAGGGGTATCCGGCTCCGGCGGCGGAGAGGTGGGCCGCGTGGGGTTGGTAGGGCTAGGTGAAGGCGTGTGCGGGGTAGTAGTCACGGTGACCTCCTCGCGCGGGGTCTTTTCCTGGGGAAGCGAGGGTCTCGTCGTCGGCTCGATGTACTCGGTGACAACGATGGAGGAAGGCGGGGTAGAGGTAGAACTCTCCCCGGAGGATCCACCAATGTCGAGCATGCGGGCCAGCGCAAAGCCGCCCACGGCCAGCGCGGCAACCACCGCGGTGATGAGCAAGCCCAGCCCAAAGGTCTTGCCGGTGCTGCCCTTGCTGCTCTTATGTTCTTTGCTGGCTGTTCCCACGCCCGCGGCTTGAGCGGCGCGGTGGGAGGAAGTATCGGCGCGCCGGGTATCTGCCCCCGGCGCAACCGCGCGCTGAGAATCGGTGGGAAATACCGTGGTCGGCTGAGCGACGCTCGCGAGCATCTCCGTCGATGCGGTGGGCGAGGGTTCCTGAGCAATCGAGTTCATTGCGGCGGAGGCAGGCTGCGGAGGGCGCTTGCCTGCGCGCACGGCGGCGATGGCGAGTGCAAATTCATTGCCATCGAGGAAGCGAGTGCTGGGGTCCTTGCGCAGAGAAATCCCGATGAGCTCGCGCGCCGGGGCGCTGATGGTCGTGGACAAAGCTTCGGGGGCCTGGCTGATATGGGCCAAGGCCACCGAGACCGAGGAATCGCCGGTGAAGGGGCGCTTGCCTGCGAGCATTTCATAGCCCACGACGCCGAGCGAGTACACGTCAGAGGCTGGCGTGACATCCATGCCCTGCGCCTGCTCGGGGGAGACATACTGCGCGGTGCCGACGACCATTCCGGTCCTGGTCAGGGGCACGGCAGCAGCCGCCTTGGCAATGCCGAAGTCGGTGATCTTCACCTGACCATTTTGGGTAATCATGAGGTTGCCCGGCTTGATATCGCGGTGCACCAAGCCCATGCGGTGAATAACAGCCAGGCCGTGGGCGGCCTGCTCCATGACATCGAGCGCTAAAGGTTCGGCTAACGCGCCCTCCCGGGCGAGGAGATCGGCCAAGGATTCGCCGCGGACATACTCCAAGGCCATGAAGCAGAAGGTGCGCCCATTGTCCTCGAGCTCGCGGTAGTCATAGGTGGCCACGACGTTCTCAGAGCTGATGGATTCGGCCGATTCCGCTTCGTTGCGGAAACGGCTCAAGAACTCGTCATTGTCGGAGAATTCGGGGCGCAGCACCTTGATGGCGACCTCGCGGTCATTATTCGTGTCATCGGCCAACCACACGGTGGACATTCCGCCATGCCCAATGACCCACTGCAGGCGGTAGTCATCTCCGATGAGCTCCTGCAGATGTTCCTTGTTGTCGGGGCTACTCACTATTGCTCACCTCCATAAGCGCGCAAGATGGCACGACCGATGGGCCCGGAGACCCTGCCGCCGGTGGCCGCGGAACCCAAGGTGCCGCCGTCCTTGACTACGACGCCGACCGCGATATCCCGATCCGGATCGAAGGCTACGTACCACACGTGTGGTGGTAGGCCTTCCCCGTGCTCGGCGGTACCGGTCTTGGAAGCGAAAGAGTTGCCATCGTAGGCGTAGGTCGAATGCTCGGAAGAAAACATCAGCTCCTTAATCGTGGCGGCGACGTCTTCCGTAACAGCCTGCGTGGCCTCCTTGGGTTGGGTGGCGCGTACTTCATTCATTTGGGAGTCCGTGATGCGGTCCACCAAGAAGGGTTCCATGCGCTTGCCACCGTTGGCGATGGTCCCTGCCATGACTGCAGCCTGGAGAGCAGACATGGTGACATCGCGCTGGCCAATGGCCGACTGAGCGGTAGAGGCCCCATCCGCGAGGTCTCCCAGGCTGCCCGGTGAGGTATCGACGCCGAGGTTATAAGACTCGCCGACGCCGAAGGCATTGGCGTACTTGCGCAGCTCATCCGCACCAAACTTCTCAGACATCTCGACGAAGGCGGTGTTGCAGGAATAGGCAAAGGCGGTGCGCAGATTCACAGAGTCCGCACCGGCGCACTTCTCGTTGCCGTAGTTGGTCAACTGCGTGACTGTGTCCGGCAGCGTGACAACGTTGGCACCGGTCAGGGTGGAATCCGGGTTAAAACCGTTGTTGAGCGCGGCGGCTGTGGTGATGATCTTGAAGATCGATCCCGGGGGCAGCGTGTCTTGAGTTGCGTGATTGATAAGCGGCGAACCTTCGGCCTGCTGCAAGCCGGCCCAGGCGTCGTCCGAGTTCTCACCCATCAAATCGTTGACGTTGTAGCCGGGTGTGGAGGCCATGGCGAGGATCCTGCCGCTGGAGGGCTGGATGGCCACGGCGGCGCCGTCATAGCCCGGTTGCGCGAGCTGATCGTAGGCCACCTGCTGGAGGTAGGGATCGATGGTGGCCTCGACATTCGCGCCGACCGGCGGCTTGCCGGCGAGGGAATCGAGCCAGTTGCGGGTCAACAGCGAATCATCCGTGCCGTTGAGGATCTCATTCTGGGAGGCCTCAAGCTGGGATGCCCCGAAGCGCTCGGAGAGGTAGCCGGTGACATTGGAGAAGGCCGGTGAGTTGGTGGGATAAGAACGCGAATACAGGCCCTCGGCATCAGCCGTGGATTGCGCTAGGACTGTGTCCTTGGCATAAATCTGGCCCCGCGGAGTGGACTGCATGGCCAGGTACTCGCGCATGTTTTTGGGATTCTGCGCGTACTTCTGGTCCGAAAAGACCTGGACGTTGGTGAGATTGATCAACAACAGCGCGCTGAGAATGATGGAAAACAGCGAAACGAGGCGGATGGACTTGTTCATCGTTGTGCCTCCTGGACGGCTGGGAACATGGAGGTATCACTCGGCAGGTTGCTCGAGGGTTTCTCCGCTGGACGTAGTGCGGCGTTAGAGATGCGGAGCAAGATAGCCAGCAAAACGTAGTTTGCCATGAGTGAGGAACCACCCGCGGACATGAAGGGCGTAGTCAGACCGGTCATCGGCAGCATCGCAGAGATGCCGCCAGTAACCACGAAGACTTGTACCGCCAGCGTCAGCGAAAGCCCGCAGGCCACGAGCTTGCCATAGGAGTCGCGGGCGCGCAGGGCGGTGATGAAGCCGCGGGAGACCAGCATGCCAAAGAGAATAAGCACGGCAGCCAGCCCGATGAGCCCGAACTCCTCACCGATGGCGGCCAAAATGAAGTCCGAATGCGCCACAGGGACGATCTCCGGGTGGCCCTTGCCCAGTCCCGAGCCAGTTATACCGCCCGAGGAGAGGCCGAAGAGGGCCTGGGAGAGCTGATAACCGGTACCGTCATAGTTGGCAAGGGGATCGAGGAAGTTGGAAAAACGCTGCTGAATCTTGTCGGAGATTTGGTAGATTCCGGCGCCGCCGATGACCACGAGCAAGATTCCGATGATCAACCAGCTGACCCGCCCGGTGGCGATGAACAGCATGCCCAAAACGGTGACGAAGAGGAGCAGGGCAGGGCCAAAGTCATTGGATACGCCCATGATGACGATGGCGATGGCCCACACCACCAGGATGGGAGCCAAGTCCCGCAAGCGGGGTAGGGAAAGGCCCAGGAACTTATAGCCGGCCACGGTGAACAGCGAGCGCTTCTGTACGAGCAGCATGGCGAAGAAGAGGATCAACAAGATTTTGGAGAACTCGCCCGGCTGAATGGAAAATGGTCCCAGCCACAGCCAGATGCGTGCATCCACCCCGGGTGGCTGCGGCCATACGAGCGGCAGGGCCAGCAGCACGAGCCCTGCGGCACCGAGCACGTAGGAATAGCGCGTCAACGAGCGGTGATCCCGCAGCACCACGAGGACGAGGATAAACAAGATGATGCCGACGATGGTCCACATCACCTGACGTACCGCGAGCCCTCCGTCGTTGGTGAGATCGAGCCTGGCCAGCATGATGAGCCCGGTGCCGTTGAGCACGGCGACAATCGGCAGCATGAACTGATCGGAATAGGGCGCGAGGAAACACAACACAAAGTGGGCCACGGCAAAAACGCCGATGAACCCGCCGATGAGGTAGAGCACCTCAAGCGTTAATACGTTGCCCTGAGAGAGCTCCAGGCTCACCAAGGTAATGGCGAAGACCAAGGTGGCCAGGATTAATAAGCCCAGCTCTGTGCCGCGGCTGAGGATCCTTTTCATGAGCGTACCTCCCGGCAATTGACCCCTGGTGCAGGCTTTAGCGCGGTATCACCTTGCTCGCCCTGGTTACTTGGGTTTGCTTGACCATCCTTCGCTTCTGCAGTGTCTGCTTTCTCAGCATTGTCCTTGTTGGCCGCGCTGTCTTTATCACTCGGCGCGGTGATACAAGCCTTCAGTGCTTTGGCGGACAAGCGCGTGAGTTGAGTCTGTACCTCCTCATAGGAACCCGCCGGCAAGTTGGCAACAGCGCTGCGCTCGGACTCCGGGAGATCGGAGACCTTGAAAGCGGTGTAGTCACCGCTGCAGTCCTCTGANNTCCTTGCCAAAGAGCGAAAAGTCCGCGCCCTTGTGGATGGTGAGAGCCTCGGATTCACCCACGGCAACGTAGTAGTTGTTGTCGAGGTACTTCTTGGCCCACACGCCCCCGCCAGCTACCAAGGCGAGGATCACGAGCAATAAAAGAATGATGCGCCAGAGGTTGAGGTTCCGCCGGCGCCGAGTCTTGTCAGGTTTTTCTTCCGCATCCTGTTCATCTTCCACAGGTTCCTCGCTGACTTGCGTGGCTGGAGGGATGACCTGCGGGCGACGCGTGAGCTTGGCGGCGCGGCTGGCGGCGGAATCCGGGTGCGTAGGTTCGGGGGCTTCCCCGGCGAGGGCACCGGCGGTGACGGCGGAGGTGGTTCCTGCGCCGTCGACGATTTCGGCGAGGACGATGGTGACATTATCCGGACCGCCCGAGCGCAAGGCCAGCTCGATGAGTTTGGTTGCCGCCTCTTCCAGGGTGCCCTGGGAAAGAACGAGCTCGATGGTGGAGGAGGTGACAGGATCGGAGAGTCCATCCGAACACAGCAGGATGCGATCCCCCGGCTTGGCGTCAAGCATGAAGAGCGTCGGCTCCACGGAGCGCCCCGTATAGGCCTTAAGGATGAGTGACTTCTGCGGGTGGGAGGAGACGTCCTGCGGATCGAGCTTGCCCTCATCAACGAGGGATTGCACGTAGGTGTCATCCTTGGTGATCTGCTGCAACTTGCCGTCACGCAGGCGGTATCCCCGGGAGTCCCCGACGTGGCATACGCCGAATTCCTTGCCGTTGAACATCAGGGCGGTCAGCGTGGTGCCCATGCCCTCNNGTGCTCGAGGTGGGTGACCATGAGTTGCGAGGCAACTTCGCCCGCGGCGTGGCCGCCCATGCCGTCGGCGAGGATCAGTAGGTGCGGGCCGGCATAGGCCGAGTCCTCATTGTTGTCGCGGACGAGGCCCCTATCGGAGGCCGCGGTGAATTTTAAACTGTAGGTCATGCCATTAACCTCACGGTTGTGCGTCCCAGTTTGATGTCGGAGCCGACCCCGACGCGCTCAGGTTGGTCAATGCGCACGCCATCCACAAAGGTGCCGTTGCGTGATTCTAGGTCCTCAACGAACCATTCGCTGCCCCGGCGGAAGAGGCGTGCATGGTGGCCGGAGGAGTAATCATCTCCGGTGACGAAGTCACAGTCAGGCGCGCGGCCCATGGTGCATTCTTCGAGCGTGCCCAGTTCCATGTGGGAGCCCTTGAGCGGGCCTTCCGCGATCGATATCTGCTTCGCCGCTTCCCGACGCCGCGGTGCCTTAAAGGCCGACCCCGGCGACATGGTCTGCGAGGCGCCGGCGGCTTGGTTGGTGTCCCGGCGCATAACGTTCAAGGCCACCAGGATAAAAAGCCACAAGAGTGCCAGCAGACCAATTCTTAATGCGAGCAGCACGGCCGAATCCATGGCGAGACCCCACCCTTCCTCAATAGTTTCTTCTATTAGTATTTCTGCGAATCGACGCCCGTGATGCGGACCTCGATGTGCGAGTGACCCACCGTGATGACGTCGCCATCAGCGAGGAGCCAGTTCTCTATAGGTGTGTCATTAACGGTAGTGCCATTGGTTGATTGCAGGTCAACCAAGACAGCGTCATGGCCGTCCCAGGTGATCTCTGCGTGCTGCCTTGACACTCCCGTGTCCGGCAGGCGTAGATCTGCATCATTGCTGCGTCCAATAATATTTGAACCCTCTTGCACGTGGTAAACGCGCGAGGATCCGTCCTGCAACATGAGGTTAACAGCGGGCCCGGACACCTCCGGTGCGGGCTGCTTCTCGGGCGCAATGAACGTGGTGGTGGCAGCCTCCGCGGCCGTATGGTTGTGCGGCTGGGACTGGGTCATGTGGTCCTCCTGACCTTCTTCTTCGTGGAAAATTGCGTCGAATCCAGTTTCTTCGGTGGGTTCATGATCGATGAAGGAGGACACTCGAAGCTGGCCGGTGCGTAGTCCTGATTCCTCCGCGATACGGATGATGACGGGCCCAGCCAAGGACCAGCCGCTGTTGCGAACAAAGCGGCTGAACTGATCGGCGAAATCGGAAGGCAGCTCGCGGTTCTGGGAGAGATTCTCCAAGTCCTTTGAGGATACTCCCACGGTAATGACGTTGGGGCTATAAAGATTGTCATCCTCGCCGCGCGCCAAGTTGTCCTGGGCCTCCTGCTTGAGGAGTTCCTCGATTTCCTCGGGGACAACCTTGCCGCCAAAGACATAGGCCATGCCGTTATCTAGGCCGCGCTGCATTGCGGAATCCAGCCTCGCCAGCTTTTCTAAAAGTGCCACGAACTGTCCTCCTTTCCCATAGCAGCGATCATTATAAGGGCTATACCTAGTTCAAACGTAGCCTTCATAGGTGAAGTTCCCAGTATTTCCGGGCAGCAATACCCAGATATTTTGCATTTGCCAGCGGATTTGTCATTAGTTTGTGTGAGCGTGCTATCTTTATCTAGTCGCCAAGACATTCAATACCCTGCCCGGGTGGCGGAATTGGCAGACGCGCTGGCTTCAGGTGCCAGTGTCCTTATAGGACGTGCGGGTTCAAGTCCCGCCCCGGGCACAACTTTCAATCCCGAGACACCGCTTCTTCAGCACAGTCTCGGGATTTTTGCGATCTTCGGCCTTCACTGTGAACAGTGGGGGCTAAGGAGCAAAAAGTGT
>NZ_DGRD01000045.1:0-30454 GCF_002390965.1 Corynebacterium sp. UBA4397 | reverse complement strand
CTTGTGTAACTACCACGACGGGGTTAATGAGGATGATCCGAATGCGCCACCGCGGCGCGGGCGCCTTGCCCGCGAAGGCGGAAAGATAATCTGGCAGCCCCCACATACGAGCCGTTAGGTCAACAAGCCAGGCGGCGACTTCCGGCACCCCAAAAACAAACCCCCAGCGGGCAAGCGGGCAGGACTGTGACTGTGCGGTGGAGATGATCCCGGAAAATACCGGCAAGGGACTCGCTTCTTATATGCCAGTCCCACCACGCCCTCTAAAACCCGGAAGAGCCGGGCTCAAACTCAAGCGAATAACTAGCGCATCGAATCCCAGAGCTGGGCTGTGGCGGCATCATCCCATAAGACGACGTTGCCCACCTCAGTGTCCTGGAACCCGCCGATGGGCACGGTCTGGGTCTCAACTCCAGAGCCCATGGCCAGCGCCACGCGCGCTAGGTGCCAGACGTGGTCCTTGCTTCCCACGATGAACGAGGACGCAGTCTGGTTAACCAGGGATACCATCCGGAAGGGGTTAATCAGAGTCCCCGGGGAGGTGATCTTGTGCAGCAAAGCCGCGAAGAAGTCCCGCTGGCGCTGCACGCGGTCGAGGTCACCGAGGGCGGTGGCACGGGTGCGCACATAGCCTAGGGCTTCCGCGCCCTGCATCTTCTGGCAGCCTGGCCCGAGGTTGATTCCGGCCAGGGGATCATCGATAGGCTCTGCCACACAGAGCTCGACGCCACCCACGGCATCCACCACATTGGCCAACCCACCCATGCCGATCTCGGCGTAGTGGTCCACGCGCAGTCCGGTGGATTGCTCCACCGTCTGGGTCAAAAGCTGCGGACCGCCGTAGGTAAAAGCGGCGTTGATCTTGTCCATGCCGAACCCCGGCACCTCGACATAGCTATCGCGTGGGATCGAGACCAGCTGCGCCTTGCCTGAGCGGGGGATATGCAAGAGCATGATGGTGTCGGTGCGTCCGACGCCGATGTCGCCGCCCGTCCCGAGTTGCTCCTGCTCTTGCTCGGTCAGCCCTTGACGCGAGTCTGAGCCCACGAGCAGCCAGTTCGCGCCCGCGGTATTGGCCACTCTTTGTTCAGGCAGCGCGTTCACGCGGTTCAAGCGCGCATCCGTCCACAGTGTAAAGACGAGAGCCAGGACCAATATGATGGCCAGCCCCCAGCCCATGCAGCCACCGATTACACGCACTGGCGCCTTCTTCTTGCGGCGGCGGTGCGGTGCCGCAGAGCGCGGGGGTGCAGAGTAGTTGCGTGGGACCTGCGGGCCCGCCGAACGGCGCTGCTCTGGGGAGTACTGATCGGGTCGATCGGTGCGGTACTGCTGCGGGCGGTACTGCTGTGGTTGCTGCCCGCGCAGGGGTCGGCGCTGCTCGTGCGCTGAATGCGTGGAGCCTAAGTCAAAGCGCGTTTCCTGGGGGTGAACCGCAGGAAAGGACTCGTGGTGCGGCTCGGCGCGTGGTGGACGGCGCTGGGGGTTGGCGGCTTTGCGACGCCGCACCGGACGACCGTAGCGATCTGTCAACGGCCGGCCATCCGCACCGAGCACGAACTCCTCGGAGCGTGCGTCGCCGGCGCGGCGCGCTTCCCTTCTTGGGTCCCGTCCAGAATCAGTCATGCGCTACACCTTACAATGATCGGCGCAAAGCCCCGGGATCGAGAAAGTGCTGGAGGCGCAAAAATCAGAGCCCGAAGTAAGGGCTAAGAAGCGGCCCGAGGAAGGAATAGCCTAGGAAGGCCACGGCGTCAATAAGAAAATGGCCGATGATAAGCGGCCATACCCGGCCGGTCTTGTGGAAGAAGTAGGCATAGATAACGCCCATCACGATATTGCCCACGCCGGCGGATATGCCCTGGTAGAGGTGGTAGGAACCGCGCAGGATGGAGGAGGCGGCGAGTGCGGCAGGTAGGGTCCATTTTCGCTGGCGCAGGCGAGTGATAAGCCAGAAGACTACGACTACCTCCTCCGCGAAGGCATTGGCAAAGGACTTAATGAGGAGGACTGGAACCTCCACCCAGGCGTTGTCGAAGTCGGTGGGCACGACCTCTTTGCTCAAACCGAAGTGGAGAGCGGCCAGGTAGAAGGCGAGTCCAGGGATGCCGATGACGGCAGCCAGGCCCACACCGAGCACGCCGTCACGCGGCCGCCAGCGCGGCAGGGAAATCTTATCGCCGGCCAAGAGATAAAGGGCCAGCGCACCATAGGCAAAAAGGGCGGCGGCGCTGCAGAGCTGCAAGCCTAGATCGATAAATGGCAGCCGGGAGGCGGTGGCGTTGAGCGTGACTTGCTGCGCATTGAGGTTCTCCGGCGCGGCCAGGGAACTGATGAGGTTGAGGATGGAGCGCACCCCGGAGAGCCCGAAGGTCAAGGCGAGTACGAGGAGAATCTCCTGGCGGCCGCGATCGAGCCTCATCGGTGTAGGACTCCGGCGAGGCCGAGCAAGGCGGCGTCGTCAAGCGTAATTGCGCCCAGTTGGAGGCCAACCGGGGCGCGCCCGGGCAGCGCCCAAGGCACCGAGATGGCCGGCAGGTGCGCCACATTGAAGAGGGAACCCCACGGGGACCAGCGGGTCTGCGCGTCGAAGTTCTCCTGATGAGCGTTCCCCCGGAAGGAACCCAGGGGCGGTGGATCGAAGGCCAGCATCGGGCTGAGTATGGCATCAACCTGCCAGTGCTGGGACAGAAGCTCTGGGAGAGCGCGGCTGTGTGCGCGAGCCTGTGTGTACTCGGCCGCACTGACGCGCCGGCCCTTGTCCCGCAGCCAGGCCACGTAATCCTCAGCATCGGGGAGGGAACGCAGGCGGTAGGTAAAGAGATCCTGGAAAGTCTGGAAAGTGTGGGCGGCCTGGGGATAGGGAGAAATCGCAACAGTCTCAAAGCCGGCGCCCTCCAAAGTGGATACGGCTTCCTCGACTGCGCGCAGCATGACGGGGTCAACGCCCGTCTGCGCGAAGAGGGGCTCGATGAGGATGCCGATGCGCGCGCGTGGCACCGCAGGGACAATGTTGTGCAGCAAAGCGGCATCGGCCACGCTGTGGGTGATGAAGCCGGCGGCGGCCAAATCAATGCCGGCGGGTTTGAAACCCACCACCCCGCACGCCGCGGCAGGGACGCGGATGGAACCGCCGCCATCAGTGGCGTGAGCAGCGCGCAGAAGGCCGCGGGCTACCTGCACGGCTGCGCCGCCGGAGGATCCACCCGGTGTCGCGCCAGGGTGCAGCGGGTTGACGGGGTGGGGCAGGCCGATGGGTTCCGTGTCGACGGTGAGGCCCAGCTCTGGGGCGGCGGATTTGCCCACGAGCAACGCGCCCTCCTCTTCGAGCTGAGCGAGGAAGGGATCCGTCTCATCGGCCACGTATTGCCGGTGCACCGACCCGAGAGTGGTGGGCATACCCTCGACGTCATTGAGGTCTTTGGCGGAGAGTATCCACCCGCTTAGGCGCCCGGTACTGCGGGGGCGCCGGTCGAGGTCGAGGTGAGTGAATCCGTGGTGTTGCGGCGAAAGACCGCGCAGATCCGCCCGCAACTGCTCCAAGCTGAATTCCATGCCGCATAAGTCTAGGGGATAAGCTAAAGGCCATGAGCACCACCATCGCATTCCTGGGTCCGGCGGGTACTTTCACGGAGGCGGCCTTGCAGGCCTTTGCCCCACGATTTAGCGCCGTGGAGCCTGTAGCGGTTGATTCGCCCTCGGCGGCGCTGCGCGCAGTGCGCGAGGGTCGGGCTGATTATGCCTGCGTGGCCATAGAAAACTCGGTGGATGGTGCGGTGACGGCCACCTATGACGCCCTCGTGGAGGGCAGGCCGGTCCAGATCTACTGGGAGGTGGATCTGCCGGTGTCCTTCTCCATCATGACGCGGCCCGGCATGCAGCTTTGCGATGTCGCTTCCTTCTCCACCCACCCAGTGGCCTATCAGCAGGTGCGCGGGTGGCTGCAGGATCATCTCCCCGCGGTCGAGTACGTGCCGGCAAGCTCGAATGCTGCTGCCGCCGAGGCCGTGGCTCGCGGTGAGGTTGATGCCGCCGCTGCCCCGGCCCGTGCGGCGGAGTTGTTTGGGCTGGACACCTTGTCCAGCGAGGTAGCAGACGTGAAAGGCGCGACCACGCGCTTTGTCCTTGTCGGCCCGGCGGGCAAACCCACCGAGCGCACGGGACAAGACCGCACCTCAGTTATTTTCACCCTTCCCAACGAGCCGGGCTCCTTGGTCGGCGCGCTCGAGGAGTTTGCGCATCGCGGAGTGGATCTATCCCGTATCGAATCGCGGCCCACGCGGCAGGGTCTAGGAATCTACCGTTTCCACGCCGATTTGATTGGCCACATCGAGGATCAGCCGGTGGCTGAGGCCCTGCGCGCGCTGTGGTTGCGGGCTCAAGAATTGATCTTTGTGGGGTCTTGGCCCTCGGCTACACAGCTGGGGGAGGCCCCACGGGATCTCAACCGGCTGGCCGCCGCCGATGCTTGGATAGCGAGCGCGCGAAGCGGGCGATAGTCTAGGCAGTCATGAGCGGAAGAATCATCCTCCTGCGCCACGGCCAGACCTTTTCCAATATCCAGCGCATGCTTGATACTCGCCCACCCGGGGCCGAGCTGACGCAGCGCGGACGCGCCCAAGCCCAGGGCGTGGGCAAGGAACTATCCGCCCTCACGGGGGATCGGCCTTTCAAGATCTACTCCTCGGTGGCTCTGCGCGCGCAGCAGACCGCGCAGCTGGCCGCGCGTTCCTGGGAACAGGCTCGCGGCTTGCCCGCCCATGACATCGCAGTCTCCCTGTTGAGCGGTATCCATGAGGTATTTGCCGGCGATCTGGAGATGAGCAATAGTGAGGACTCCCACCGCGAGTACATGGTCACCCTGCGGGGTTGGCTCGATGGGGACGCCGGGGCCCGTATGCCGGGCGGGGAGAACTACCTCGATCTGCTCGCGCGTTATCGCCCCACCCTGGAGAGCGTGGCTCACACCTTGGACGCGGAGGAGGATGCCATCATTGTCAGCCACGGGGCGGCGATTAGGGTGGCAACCTGCCACGCCACCGGCATCGATGCGGACTTTGCCTTCAGTGGTTATATGCCCAATTGCCGTTTCACCATCATGGAGCCGCGCGGGCGGGACTTCGGTCAGTGGACGTTGACCAGGTGGGCCGATACCGAGATGGACCCGGGGCGTGCGAACTAGCCCCAGCCGAGTGCGTGGAGTTCTTCTTCCTCGAAGCCAAAGTAGTGCCCGAATTCATGAAAAACGGTTACTTCTACTTGCCGAGCTAATTCTTTCTCGGTGGAGCACCAGTCCTGGAGGGCGCCGCGGTAGATGGTGATGGCATCCGGCAGGTGGCCGGTGTGGTCGAAGGTACGGTGGGTCAGCGCCACGCCTTCGTAGAGCCCGAGGAGGTTGGGCTGCTCCGGGTTATAGTCCTCGACCAAAATGACAAGGTTGCGCATGCGCCGGACAAATTCCTCGGGGATTTTATCGAGGGCGTCATTGAGCATCTCGTCGAAGCGCTCCTCGGAAACATGCACCATAGTCTTAAAGCTGCCTTTCAGTCCCAGGCACCCACCGGCTTTTCTAGCGGGCGGGTTCGCGGATGGGGTCGCGGGCGGGGCGCTCCTCAGGAGCCTTTCCGTCGATATTAAGGGCATCGCGGCCGCCCTTGGCAGAGCCGGTGATGGTGGAAAAACCATTCTCATTGGAGTGGACGAGGGAACAGTTCACCGAGCGAGAACCGCCGTTCCAGGAGCCCTCAGATAGTGATCCCCAGAAAGGCTGCAGCGTGGATTGGTAGAGGTTTTCCTCGTTGCCCAAGTATTCGGTGGCCGCTGCGGTGCAGGTCTGCCCGAGGTACTTATCCAGCTCCTCGGAACCGGGATAGCCTTCGGGGTACTTCTCCGCCAGGTTGACCGTGGAGACGGTCTCGAGCTGGTGGGGCTGAGAGCAGTCCACAGTGCGCACGACCTGGTCCTCACCGATGACACGGCATTGCCCAGGCGAGGCGAGGATGGACTGATCCACGGCGGCGACGTTTCCGGTGCTCAGCTGCGGGACTCCCTTATCATCGGTGGTCTGCAGGCCACAGAGCAGCGTGCGGTCCCCTTCGTCCCACGCGCCTTGCGGCGGCAGAATGGAGGCAATGTCAAACTTTCCGGAGGGATCCCACTTGCTCTTGAGGTAGGTCAGCGTGGAGGACTGGCACAGTTCATCGCGCAACTGATCCTGGCGGCCTAGCTCCGGGCGCGTGGCCGAGGGGCCGAATTCACTCGTGGGGTAGGTGCTGAGATCCTCGCGCGCGGAGACCTCGAAGCGGTGCTCTTTGTCGCAAGTAACTTCCTGGAAGTTGCTGACGGGGGAATCTGCGGAAATATCCCATGTCAGGCAGGTTCCCGGCTCGGCCGAGGAGAAGGCGGCGACAGCGGCCGCGGTAGTCGCGGTGCTATTGCTTCCACCTGCGGATTCGCCGGATTCCGCCGCGTTCTCTTTACTCGGCGCGAAGTATTCATAGGAGCCCAGGAAAGCGGCGGTGATGAGGGCCGCGATCAGGAGCCAATTCACCGCCGCAGCCGAGCGCCAAGAGGAAGATTTACTCATAAGAACTCCAATCCTACTGGTCACCGGCCGTTGCTGCTAAATGTCGCGGGCCCTGCTGACCCGGGTGTTAAGCCGGTAGCGGTCCGTGCGGTAGACGGAAGAGCACCATTCCACGGGGCGATCGCCCGAACGGGAGTGCCGGATGATGTGGAGCAGGGGCGTGCCGGGTTCCACGTCGAGCAGCTTGGCGACGGCGGGATCCGCGGCGATCGCAGTCACCGTCTGGTCGGCCTCCGTAATGGGGGCGCGGAAGTTCGAATCCAAGATGGCGTAGACGGATCTATAGATGTCATTTTCGAGCAGGTTGGGCACGTAGGCGGAGTTATACCAGCCATCATCGATGGAATAGGGCTCGCCATCACCCAGGCGCAGGCGGCGCAGGTGCGTGTGCGGGAGGGAGGGATCGGTGCCGAAGAACTCGGAGACCTCCTCCGGTGCGGTGCTACGCCCGCCCAACAAAATCTTCGAGGAGGCCTTGACGTCTTGCGCGCCCATCTCATCGGAGAAAGAGGCCAAGTGCAGGCGGGAGACGAGCGGGTTGGGGGCCACGAAGGTTCCCTTGCCGCGGACTCGGCGCAGCCGCCCGGCTGCGACCAGATCCCCGATGGCGCGGCGCACGGTGATGCGGGAAACACCGTAGGTTTCCTCCAAGATGCGCTCGCCCGGCAGGATATCGCCCGGCTTGAGGGTGGTTTGGCACAGCTCAGAGAGGATGTCACGCAACTGCGCGTGCTTGGGAATGGGGCCGTCGCTGATGGTGCGGGCGGGCAGTGCGTGTGGGGAGGACATGTCTACATAATAAATCGCTGGTTATTACCACTGCAAGGCTGGGGCGGTGCGGTAGGATCTAGCACGTGATTGATCTCAAGTACCTGCGCGAAAATCCCGATGTTGTCCGAGCCTCCCAAGTAACCCGTGGCGAGGACCCCTCTCTAGTTGATTCGCTGATCGAGGCCGATGAGGCCCGCCGCAGCGCAATTAAGACCGCGGATGAGCTACGCTCCGAGCAAAAAGCCTTTGGCAAGAAGATTGGGCAGGCCGCCCCGGAAGACCGCCCGCGCCTGCTCGAGGGCTCCAACGAGCTCAAGGCCCGCGTCAAGGAGGCCGAGGAGACTCAAAGCTCTGCCGAGGCCAAGGTGGAAGAGCTGCAGTACAAGATCTCCAACGTCGTCGAGGGTGCCCCGGCCGGCGGCGAGGATGACTTCATTGTCGTCGAAGAAGTGGGTGAGATACCTACCTTCGATTTCGAACCCCAGGATCACGTGGCACTCGGGGAGTCCCTGGGCCTCATTGATGTCAAGCGTGGCGCCAAGGTTGGCGGCGCACGCTTCTACTACCTCACCGGTGACGGTGCCTTCTTGCAGTTGGGCATGATGCTGCTGGCAGCCCAAAAGGCGCGCGAGGCAGGCTTCCAGTTGATGGTTCCGCCGGTGCTGGTGCGCCCGGAGATCATGGCGGGTACCGGCTTCTTAGGCCAGCACTCGGATGAGATCTACTACCTTGAAAAGGATGATCTGTACCTGGTAGGTACCTCCGAGGTTGCCCTTGCTGGCTACCACAAGGATGAAATCATCGATCTTTCCTCCGGCCCCATCAAATACGCAGGCTGGTCCTCGTGCTTCCGTCGCGAGGCTGGCTCCCACGGCAAGGACACCCGCGGCATCTTGCGCGTCCACCAGTTCGACAAGGTGGAGATGTTTGTCTACTGCAAGCCGGAGGAAGCTCAGGCTCAGCACCAGGCGCTGCTGCAGATGGAAAAGGACATGCTCGCGGCCATGGAGCTGCCTTATCGCACCATCGACATCGCCGGCGGAGATCTCGGATCTTCAGCAGCCCGCAAATTCGATAACGAGGCCTGGGTGCCCACCCAAGGAACCTACCGCGAGCTCACCTCGACCTCGAATTGCACCACCTTCCAGGCTCGCCGCCTTTCGACCCGTTACCGCGACGAAAACGGCAAGGCGCAGACCGCAGCCACACTCAATGGCACGCTGGCTACCACGCGCTGGCTTGTAGCCATCCTGGAAAACCATCAGCAGGCGGATGGTTCCGTCGTCGTCCCACAGGCTCTGCGGCCTTTCATGGGCAAAGACGTGCTTGAACCGAAGAAGAACTAAGTAGATCATCGTTTCCTGGCCTTGCATTGGAGCCCACCGTGTCGAATCCATCGGATGCCTCTGTGAAGGCATCTGCAAACAAAGCGCGAATGAAGAATAGGCGCGCGAAAGACTTTTGCTATCGGCAGATCGTCCGCGCTGCCAAGGGCGTGACCGTGGCGCAAGGCCTGCAGATGCGGGTGAGTGGTGAGGAGAATATCCCGGCCACCGGAGGCGCGGTTCTCGTGCTTAATCACACCGGATACATGGACTTTGTCCTCGGCGGGTTCTTGCCACGTCGGCGTCACCGCCTAGTGCGCTACCTGGCTAAATCGGAGATCTTTGCCAAGCCCGGGATCGGATTTCTCATGCGGTTGATGGGACATATCTCTGTCGATCGTATCGATGGCTCACGTTCCCTGCAGGCTGCTGTGGACGCAGCTAAAGCCGGCGAGATCGTCGGCGTTTTCGCCGAGGGTACGATTTCGCGCAGTTTTGAGATTCGCGCCATGCGCAGCGGTGCCGTGCGTATCGCCTCCGAGGCGGGTGTTCCGGTGATCCCGCAGGTTATCTTCGGTTCGCAGCGTCTGTGGACCAAGGGGCACAAGCGGCATTTGGGGCGTACCAATACCCCGATCCTCATTCATGCACTCGAGCCTTTCTATCCCACGGGTGACGTCGAGGCGGATACCACAGAGATCCGTCGCCGCATGCAGGCGGAGCTGGAGAAGATGTGGCAGGAGTATGAGGAAGATTTCGGCCCTATGCCCGCCGGCGAGTACTGGGTGCCCGCGCGCAAGGGAGGAGGAGCACCCAGCTTGGCGCAGACCGAGTCCCAAGACAAGGCCATCGAATCCGAGCGCTACCGCGTGCGCCGCTTGCGCGATGATCTCAGTGGTCTCAAGGATCGCGTTCGGGACATCTCGCTGAGCTTGGCGGATGCCACCAAATCCAAGATGCACATGAACATTCCTGCCAACAAGCAGGACACCGCAACCGATACCACTACCGACATCACCGCCTGGGTGCACGATAATCTCAACGCCGTCCTCGAGGAAGCCAGCCGCGGCCTGGGCGAGGGCAAGGAGCGCATTGCTGAGGTTCTCGAGCAGCTCAAGACTGATATCGCAGATGCCCAGGAGAAACTTGCCGCTAGCAGCAAGGAGATCTACCTCGGATCCCGCGTGGAGCAGGTGCTCGTCGGTGCGGCCGCCCAATCCCGCGTCATCATGTCGCGCCTGCCCAACCGGGTCAAGGCTGATTACTCGCAGGTGCCCAAGGTGGTCATCGCCGACGAGGAGGCTTTTGTCTACGAGGACGGCGTCATCAGTGCACGCTTGCGCAAGCTCTTCGCCGCGCTTGTCGACGATCTCGAGCACCTCGTCCTCGTCTCCGAGGACGCGCGCAGCCACCGCTGCGACGAGCTGCCCCAGGATCTTTGGTTCATTGAGAATAACGGCGCCCTGATTCGCCATGGCGAGGACATCGTGGACTCCCATCCGCTAGCAGAGGAAACCGTGCTCGCGGTGGAGCAAGCCTTGGGGGATGAAGCCGGCATCGATTGGCAGCACCTAGCCAGCGCGGATGCCGCCGGGGTACTCAGCGGCAGCGTAGAACTCTTGCCGGAGCAGATCCGCGAGGCACTCGGCGATGAACTCGCCGAGGAACTGAGCATCACCCAATATGGCGAGGGCTCTATTATCACCTCCCACGCCGCCACCCGCGCTAACGCAGCGCATACCGTTCTTGACGCGCTAGGCATTGACCCTGCTGCCGAAGGCTCCCAGGAGGTCCTGGCATTCCTCAGCCAGCACGGCGACGAGGGGCTGAGCTGGCTCAACAGCGTGGCGCTGGAATCCGCCCCGGTCGAGGTGCTGCGTGACGCCCGCTCTGTCACCTACACCGCCGACAAGGACGGCGCGGCCGAGGTACTCGATATCATCGCGCGTCAACGTGAGCTGCGCGCGGAGGAGAGCAACTAGTAGCTGTTGTCGATGCGGCGATTGTCCAGCCGGCCCGGGTGCTGCGGGTGCTCGGCTGGAAAGCCGGCGGCGATGACAAGGGCGATGGCTCGGTCGGCGCGCCCGCCGATGCCGATGGCTTCCTTGACCTTCTCTTCATCCCAGCCGGTCGTCGGGCTGGTGCCCAGACCCTCGGACTGTGCTGCCAGTAGTAAGAACGCGGCGGCGAGGCTGGCGTCCTTCAAGGAAGCCTCGCGCGCGGCCTGTAGGTCGCGCCCATGGAGGAATCCCTCGACGCGGGCGGCGCGCTCGCTACCGAGGATCTCCTCTAGATCGCTGGGATCATTTTCCACCCGGGCAACCGCAACGAAGACGACCGGGGCGTCGAGGAACTGGCGCTGATGAGAGGCATCGAAAAGCGCCTGCTTAACGTCTGGATCCGTGACCACGACGATCTCCCTTTGCTGCGCATTAAAAGCGCTAGGTGCCTCAAGGGCAAGCTTAACCACCCTGTCAATGAGCTCGGCGCTGGGGAGCTCGTCGGTGTACTTGCGGGTGGAGCGGCGCGATTCAATCGCCTCAATTACTGACAAGCTCATGGCTGTGTTTCTCCGTGTTCTGGGGGGTTGCGGGCTTCTGCTAGGTTTTCCAAACATTCTCGACTCCTAGAGGAAAGCCGTGCGCTCAAGCAGCGCTATATTAGGTCGCGGCGGCAATCTACTGCAAGGGTTTAATCCACACAGGAGTGGAACTTAGCCGATAGTACCTCTGGACCCGCAAAGAAAACATATTTGTTTCAGGCCTCATGCCTTTCCCGAAGGTTCCTATGACTTGAAACTCCCTGCCATTCAAGCAGGGTCTGCCACCGGTACTTCTGCGGTTGAGTTGATTCGGTCGAGCCGACTCTTCAGGTCTAGGATAACGGCTTGGTTGTTGTGGAAAACGTCGATGGCGCGGCCGACGGGAGAGAAGCTGTCGGTGAGCGTCTCTTCGATTGTCAGGCCACCGTTGTGGGTGAGTGCCTTGATCATGTGCCGTATGAAGGCGATCTGGTTGGCGCCGAGGGTGGTTTCGTGGAGGAGATCATCGAATTGTTCGCGCATGGCGCGTTCATCGAGTCCGACAAGGCGGCGGATGAAAGCCGGGATGGTGTCGTGGCCGAGGCTACGACGGACGTCGTCGACTCCTTCTAGTCCGATATCGGCGATCATGGCTTCCAGCGCGTCGATATCGGTGTTGTTCAGCGGTCGTGCGGTGCGCAGCTTTTGCATGGGGAGAGAGTCTGCGTACTGGGCGAGGGCCGCTCGCAGTCCTGCTTCCACAAGCGCAAGGTTCACACCGACAGCTGCATGAGTGACAGGCACATCGATTTCGGCTATCTCCCCGAATTCGTCCTGAACATCAAGGATGACCACTTGGCGTTTATTGCGCGGAACGAATTCGACCAGGTCGCGTACGTCGCGGCGCAATTTCTCCAGGTCATTGAGAGTCAGACCTTCCCACCAGGAGGAATCAAGGACCGCCTCCAGCGTCGCGGAAGCCGATGCGACAAAGGGAAGATTCTCGGCGACGCCGAGGAGTTCCTGTGCGATCTGCTCTACGCGGCGTCGATTGGCATCCCATGCTCCATCGGGAGAGAGCAACCCCAGCTGGAGCTGGAGGATTAGCAGGTCAAAGCGTTTGGCGGATTCCGGCTCTGTCATCGTTGGCATGGGCAGTGCTGCAATGTGTTCGCTGAGGTATTCAACATCACCTGAATCCAATCGAGCCCAGGATGAGAAATTCTGAAAGCGTTCCAAGGTGGGACGATCCACGGGACGGACCTGGATGTTGGAGGTGGAGATGGAACTGACCAGTTCGTGGAGATGCGTGGCAAGGTGCGAGCGTAGGTCACTGTTGTTGGTATCTTGACGTTCATCAAGCTGGGCGATCAATGTTGCACGGCTGATAAAGAGCCGCTCTGACAGAGATACTTGGCGCCCGACCCCGGGGTCCACCGTGGCCTGGTCGAGGAAAATGCGCGCGTTGCCGCAGAAGTCGAAAACCCGGAATTCCTTCTTGTGCAGGTGGGCGCCGAAGAGGTTCGGGCGCAGCCGCGTTCCACGCCCCATCATCTGCCAGAATTTCGTGGCCGAGTAGACCGGTTTGAAAAACACTAGGTTGACCACTTCTGGCACATCGATTCCGGTATCGAGCATATCCACGCTGATCACCACGGTGAGTCCACTGTCGGGATTCTTGAAGCGTTTGAGTTCGACGTCGGCGTAGCGCGTGGAGTGCGTGATCACTGAGGCCGGCTCATCGGAGTAGAGGGCAAAGTGGCGGTCGAACTCCTCCTTGATAAGGCCGGCGTGTTTCTGGGTACGGGCGAAGATGATGGTCTTCCCCAACTTGTCACCGCCCTGTCCCTTCTGTCCCTTCTCCGCCAGCGTGCTCAGGACCTGCCGGATGGTATCGCGGTTGTACAAGCGGGAGTTGATTTCCGCAGAAGAAACACCGTCGGGTGGGTCAAGTGGATTACCCTCCTCGTCGGTGCCCCAGTCGACGCTGTCCCAGGCCTCCTGGTCGTCGGGGTCAAGATCCGCATAGCGCACGCCGCTGCGCAGGAAGAGGGAGTCTTGCTCAAAAATGCGGTAGGGAACGAGGAATTTATCTGCGATGGCCTGCTCAAGTGTGTAAGAGCCGGTCGGCTCGCGTCCATCGATATCGAAGAGTTGATAGGTGTTTCGGTTGACCTCGTCCTTCGGTGTGGCCGTCAAGCCCAGGACGTAGGCGTCGAAATAGTCGAGGATGCGTTTGAAGCGGTAATAGATCGATCGGTGCGCCTCATCGATGATGATGAGATCAAAGTCAAAGGGCCGAAACCTTGCAGGATGCGCGCCATCATCATTGATCATGCCCATCATCGTTTGATAGGTGGACACGTAAAACTCGCCAACTCCATCCGGTTCCCGCAGCAGATTGACGGGGGCGGATTCGGGATAGAGTTTTACTGCGTTGTCATGTGCCTGGTCGGCGAGAGCGGTGCGGTCAGCGAGAAACAGAACGCGGCCCACCCAGCGGGATTCACGGAGCAGCTTCGCGGTGGCAATGGCGACACGGGTCTTTCCGGTACCCGTGGCCATGACGAGCAAGGCGCGGCGTTTAAGCTTATCTTCAAAGGACTCTGTGACGCGGCGAATCATCTCCTGTTGGTAGTCACGGCCCGCAATATCCGGATCCACGGAAGCCACAGCCAGGCGTGCCCTTGCCTGCCGACGATGAATCATCGAGCGCAGGTTTTCCGCTTCAGGGTAGCCTTCGACTTCGCGTGTGGGATAGCCGCGGCCTGATCCCGGCAGGTTGGCGGCATCATCAGTGAGTTCGATGAGGTAGCCGTTAGTGCAGAAAATGATGGGGCGTCTTCCATAAGCGGATTCGACGGCATCGGCGTACAACCTGGCCTGCACAGCGCCGTCGCTGAGACTGGCACTGGATCTCTTGGCCTCGATGATCGCCAACGGCGCGCCGTCATCATCCCATAGGACATAATCGATGTAGCCGCTCCCGCTGCGGTTCTCGGTGGAGACGGGCATTCCTTTGACCTGGAACTCTGCGGTGACATTGCGGCCGAGTGAGAAACCGGCGGCGGCGAGCATTGGATCGATGAGGTCGCGACGGGTTTCAGCTTCACTGATGGTCGGCGGCAATGAGGGCTGAGTGCCGGTTCCGGTCTGCGCAGCGAGTTCATCGCGAATTTGCCTGCGCAGACGGGCTACTTCGTCATCGCGCTCGGCTTTGATGCGCTTGAGCTGTTCCTGCACCAACAAGAGTTGAGCTTCAGTGGAGGCTTTCTCCTCTTCAGCCTGAATACTGCGGGCAGCGAAGGCTGCTCGTTCCTCGGCATGCTTTTCTGCTTCTGCTAGGCGCTCCTGCTCCGCCTTGCTCAGAAGCAGCGCGGTTTCATTGAGCTGCGCATCCTTGGCTTCGAGATCAGCGGCGAGCTTCTTCAGCTGCACGCGGTTGATCGGGGTTGGGACGGGTGCGGCGTCAAGCAGCTGTTGATTGAACGGGGAGGTGGGGCTCACTTGGGGGTGCGCGGAGTGCCGGGCGGTCGCCCAAGCGAGGACGTCGAAAAGCTGCATGAGCACACGTGCGGAGACGTGGGCGTTGATCGGGGCACCATCATGGACGGCATCATTGCCGCGCAGCCGGATGAAATGCATCTTGTCCAGCTGGCTCTTTGGTGCGATGGCGGTGAATCGCCGATCTTGCAGGAGTGCGAAGAGGTTCGCCCCACCGGTGTCAGACAGACTGCGGAACTCCCAGATATGCCGGATGATTCTTTCCAGAACGCGCCGGGAGAAAAAGCATGAGGCCACCGGGTTGGATAACGCATTGCGTTCTGCCTGAACGCAATCATTGAGCAGCCCCGGCCATACCCGACCCACGAATGCGAAATTGCTTTGTGGGATTGCGGTGGTCATGGGTGCTCCGGTGCAGGTGGGTGGGTACTCGTTCTGATTGTAGCGGGGTTTGGAAAGAATGCTTGTCGACGCAGCGTGCGCGTGCTTTCTGCGTCAGTGCGGGCCGGCCCAACGGACAGCAGTGGTTGATTACGAGGTTTGCGCAATGTACTGGAGCGCTTTTCGTACCCGTGCCGCGAACTGAGGGCAGCTGGCCCTCTTCAAAGCTTCGTCCAGGGGGCGACTGCCGGGTTTCGAGCCCCAGTATGAGAATTGTTCTTGCGTGATAGGAACTACGCAGTGCGGATTTGAATCAGTGACAAGCATGAAAAACTCATCGCTGTTGATGATTTCGTATAGTTCTTCATCCGGGGTCTGTGTGATGTCAGCTGGGTCATTATTGGTGAGGATAAGATCAGCTTTCGAGGCTACTGCTGCAGCATGCACATGGTAGTCATCTTTGTCTTTGCCGGAGAATTTCCCTTCTCCGCTGAAATCCCGAAGGACTTCATCCATGCATTCCCGAATTTTCTCGAGGCGATCGGTTACCACACCACCGGGAAGCCGCGGGTTATTTCGGCGGAGTGTCCGGATTGTTTCTGCGAATACATCATTGGTTGCATGCAGTTGGAACATTCCTTCGTTGTGCAGACGAAGGAAGAACAGCCAGTCAAGGCATGTCCTGCTTGCCAAGACATTCGCATCCACAAACACCCTCTGAGTCATGTCTAGAGTATAGACAACCCCTTTGACGCGGATGCATTAAAGGGGTTGCTCGGTCTCAGTCATCAAAGAGCGCCTGATTAGCCGCAGTTGAGTCGCGGAGCGTAACGAAGGCTCGGCTACGCTCGGTTGCTCTCTCTTCTTTCAAGCGGAAGACTTCTTCACGTCTGAAGCGGGTATGGGTCCGAACTTTGAATGAGTCGATTTTCCCCTCACGAGCCCATTTGAGGAGAGTCGGGCGAGAAACGCCTAGCAGATCAGCAGCGGCAGTGCTCGTAAGCTCTTCCGGAATCCTACCAATCGTAACTTCGCCGCTCTTCGCGATTGAATCTAGGGTCTGGAGCAACATTTGCTCAACGTTGTGTGTCAGCGCAATGGTGTCGCCCGTACCTGTTCGGATAGAAACTCTAGAACCTCTGGAAATGTGAGTCTCCCGAGCCTCACGAACGGTATCATCGGTGATCAAGACATGCTCAGAAGATAGAACTGTTGCACCCATAATGGACACCTCCTTATTTGAGTGTGGTTCTAATCTTAAGCCGCTTTCACTTGTAGGTGCAAGTCTTAATTGTGTATTTGATGCTAAATTGCTAATTCTCCAGTGTTTGCGGGCGGATTGATGGGGATCGGGTGACATTCGTCCACTAACTGATTGCTGCTCGAATTGCCTACTCATATGATTATCGAATTCTTAAATGAGATTCTGGAGGTGGCGTGCCTATCGAAGCGTGCTCTTGGTGAAGCAGTTAGAGGTTGCCAGCGAATGCGCAGATTCCACGTGGGGCTGCCGAGAGTAATCTGACTTGTCGCGGAGAGCCCTTTGCCCGCGGGGATCTCAACGATCCAGATCGCGAGTAGACTGCAGCCTATGCGCATCGCAATGGCCAATGACCACGCCGGAACTGCCCTGAAGAACGAGATCGCAGCGTGGCTGCGGTCTGAAGGCCACGAAGTCGTCGACTTTGGAACCCGCGATGAGGAGTCGTGTGACCTTCCCGACTACGTCTATCCTGCGGCCCTAGCCGTCGCGAACGGCGAGGTCGACCGTGGACTGTTCGTTGATGGCGTGGGCTACGGCTCGGCGATGATCGCGAACAAGCTGCCCGGCGTTTTCGCGGCAGTCGCACAGGACCCTTTCTGCGCGGCGCTCGCCTGATCACACTCCGATACCAACGTGCTGTGCATCGGCGGCAAAATCATCGGATCCGCGCTCGCAATGGAGGTAGCCAAGGCATGGATGACCACCGACTGGCTCGGCACCACCGAAGAGAAGTATGCCCGCCGTGTCACGAAGGTCGTTGAGATCGACGAGCGCCACATCACGCGCCTGTGAAGCACGTCGGTACCGAGATATAGCAGCTGCCCATTTGACCGCGTTTGCTGAGGTTGGCTGCTTGTCGACGCCCGTTCCTGGTGGAGCGGTTAGAGGTCTCCGGCGAATGCACGGGTAGAGAGTGAGTGGTGGAGTTGTTCAAGCAGCACTTGTCGATTGGTAACTTGCCTCCTAGCGTGCAGGGCCTCGCGGATCAAGGCGGTGCAGCTTTGGGCTTGATCTGCATTTAATTCAGGCACAGGAACTCCAAGGAAGTTCTTTTGAGAAATGTTCTTCATACTTCCGCTGCTGCCCGAAGATCGCTGGCTAATTCGTTTTCGGACCGCTGGTGTTTGGAGAATTCCCCAAAGAAGATACGGGTCGACCAAGTGCTTGGGGGTCACCCTCCAGATCTTGTCGGGAAGATAGAGTCCTTTGAACTCGCCTTCAACAATTGCTCCCGCACCTAGGAGCTCCGCGGTGTTTGCTCGGCTTACTAGTACGTCTCCGTCGTGGACTTGGTGGTGGGCAGGCGGGCTATAGGAAACGGGGAGTGGCTTTGCTTCTTTTGGCTGAAATATCCCTGAGGTAACGGCGCTGACCTTGAGAATGCGGCTGTTTGAGTTAGCGTCTGTGGACTCCGCGATGCTCTTTCCGGACGAAATGGACTCGACGTAATCGCCGATGACGCTGCGTGAGTTACTCAGATATTTTGCAAGCACATCAATTGCGGAAGGCACGATACTGTTCCGAAGTGATTCATTCTTTTGGATCGTTGCTGCTGAAGTGTCTAATATCCCCGCGATCCACTCTTGTTCGGCGAGCGGGGGTAGGGGGACCAGTATTTCTTTGGAACGCGTTAGTGACAGCTCTTTGAACGTTGCGCCTGTTCCCATGGACTGTAGTTGCTTCCGGATGAAAACTAAGTAGTGGGCCAGGAAACGGCCATTAAGGTTTTCCCCAGGAATGAAACTCTTGCATCCTTGGTTCGTTGCTAAATCTCGAGAGCTGATCGCGACGTGCCCAATTGGTGCTCGACTGGAGATAATGACGGATCCAGCAGGGATCAATACTGCTGAGCTGTGGCGAAGTCCCTCAATGGTGATAAAGCGTGCTCCTCCTGAAACATCAAACTCGGAGAGTTCACCTAGATCGGCGGGGGTCACCCATGGAATGCTCCCGTTCCAGTATTTTGCGACGGAAACCTTGGGGGTGCCACCTGAAGTCACGCTGCTAACATCGCCCAGCCTCACCATCGGCCATTTCCCTGACTGGCTCATCGCTCTCCCTCCCGCAGCATCGCTTCCAGCTTCTCCAACCCTGCTGCGATCTCTCGGTCCAAGTCCTTGAGCTCGGCGATGATCTCCAAGGGATCGCGGGTCTGTTCGGTATCGAGCACGATCTCCTTGTAACGATTCATGGAGAAGTCGTAGTCAGCGGCGCGGATCTCCTCGGCGGGCACGGTGAAGGACTGCTCGGTGCGAGCCCGGTCGCGTTCAGTTCCGGTGCGTTCTGCCCAACGGGTGATTACATCGGGAAGGTTGTTGGCCTGGTGCTGCTCCGAGCTCAAGATCGCGGGCTTGGGATCGTCATCATAAACGTCTGCGTTACGGGGCCGCACAGTGGGGGAGGTCCCCAACAGGTGTTCAGGTAGCAGCGGGGTGCGCTTGTCATCGAGGGAGTAGCCGTCGGCGGTGATCTCGTAGAACCACACGTCCTCAGACGCGCCACGGTCGGTGCGGGTGAAGCACAGGATCGCGGTGGAAACCCCGGAGTAGGGCTTGAATGTGCCAGAAGGAAGTTTGATGATGGCGTCGAGGCGTTGATCATCAAGAAGATGCTTGCGCAGTTGTTTGTGTGCTTTGGTGGAACCGAAAAGCACCCCTTCAGGCACGATGACAGCGGCGCGTCCACCGGGTTTGAGCAGGGTGAGGAAGCGGGCGATGAACAGCAGCTCGGTCTTCTTAGAGGTAATCAGTCCGGCCAATGTGGGATCAAGGCTGGAGGCGTCGATACTGCCAGAAAATGGCGGGTTGGCCAGCACAATGTCAAAGGCCTCCCGGTCAGCATCGGGGATCTGTTGTAGGGAATCGCGGTAGCTGATGTTGGGGTTTTCGAAGCCATGCATGAAAAGGTTCATGGCAGCGATGCGCACCATGGTGGAGTCGAAGTCGAATCCGGTGAGCCCGGAGGCCTCAAAGTGGGTGCGTGATCTGCCGTCGAGAAGCGTGTCTTTGTGGTGCTCTCTGGTCCATTCCGATGTCGCCACAAGGAAGCCGGCGGTGCCGGCGGCCGGGTCAATGACGCGCTGGGTGGGGGAGGGGCGCATGAGGGCGACCATGAGATTGATGATGTGGCTGGGGGTTCGGAACTGCCCGTTGGTGCCCGATGCTGCGATTTTGGAGAGCATGTACTCATAGAGATCACCCGACATATCGTTGTTGGTGAAGGCGAGCTCGTTGATCTGACGCATCACGCTGATAAGCGTCGCGGGGTTGTCGATTCCGAAGGTGGCGTTGTTCATGTGCTGTGCAAAGCCGCTGCCGCCAAGGTCGCGCAGGAAGGGGAAGACCTGGGCCACGATGATCTCGCGGCGCTGTGTTCCGTCGGAGACCTCCATGAGATTACGCCAGCGCAGATGTTGATGGTCGGCGTCGAAAATATCGGCAGTTGTTGGTTCGACGCCGAGGGAGCGCTGGAAGTCATTGTTGGCTTGCCTATCATCGAGCTGTTTTATGAACAGTAGGTAGGTGAATTGTTCGATGACGGTGATGGAATTGGAGATTCCACCGGACCAGAAGGTGTCCCAGATTTTATCCACCTTCGACTTCAGCGCGCCTGTAATCATGGGGATAGCGTAGCTTTCGGGGTGGGCATGGGTTTGAGCAGGGTGTGGAGTTGGGCAGCGGTGCACCGGCGGATGCACATCATCGCGCACCAGCCTCCGTAGCCCAGTGACATCACGGTACGGTTGAGGTACTGACACATTACCCTTCGGAGACTGCATCCATGACCGATGAACGCATTGAACTCGACGCAGCTGTTCTTCCACTGATCCGTTCCCGAAAAACCGATCTGTGGCGCTACTCGGCCGCCAACGAGCAGGGCGTGCGTATGCAGGAAGGTGTGATGTTGCTGCGTACCGCCGCCACCGAACCGGAATCGCTTGCTGAGCTCGGGATTGCGGTGCCTTCACCGGATGAGCTTCATCGCACGGTCCATAAGGCGCTCGCCAGTGCGATTCGGATCATTGCCCGCGCGGATGATTCCGCCGGCATCATCGGTGACGCATGCAACTCGCTCATCAAGCTCCACCCTGCAACCGCAGCTGACGCTCACATCCAACCGCTAAAGCTCGCGGACTGGGTGTTTGATTTCCACTTCAATGACCAGGTCGACTACTTCGAACTCGACCCCGTCGCCTACGCGCCCGCCCTCGGGGACAAAGGTGTGCAGCGACTCCGGGAAAGAGCTGCGGGACTCAGAGAAGGAATCAAACCCCAAAATCCGGGCGAGCAGCCTCCCGGATACAGCCACACCGAGTTCATCGCGAAATGGTTCGAGCAGCGATTCGCGGTGCTCGACAGGGACCCGGAAGAGATTATCCGCACGCACCTCAAGGACGGCACGGTCGCAGCCTGGTATGAGGACGTCGCAGAAGCATTCGAGGAAATCGCCAGGTTCGATTTGGCCATCGAGTGGGCGGAGAAGGCGACGCTATTTGCAGGCGGGTTCCAGTCGCAGCGCGCGTCCGGGCTCTGGTTGAGGCTCCTTGAGCAGCATCGGAGAGAGGATCTTCTCGCTGCCACCCGTACGGTGTTCAAGCGGTGGCCGAGCGTCGAGCTGGCTGAGCGTCTGCTCGCACTCGCGGGCGATGGTGTGCTCGGCGAGGTTCAGTCTGCCATGGCCGACCGCCCCTGGGAACTGGTTCGATTCCAGCTCAGCACGATGAAAGACCCACGCCTTGCCTGGGAAACAGCAAAGCGCCTCGAACTCAGTGATCACGGACTCTGGGAGGACCTTGCAGAAGCATATCTGGAGATCGACGCCCCGGCCGCCATCCGCGTTCAGGTGGAACTCGTCGCATCCTCGCTTGTGGAGGCGGACACGCGGAAGTACCGGCCGGCAGCCCGCAAGCTCCTCAAGATCAGGAAGACAGCCAGCGCCACGGGTGACACGGAGGCGCTGAGGATTGTCGATTCATCGATCGCGGCTCTCCGTGAACGCTACAAACGGCGCCCGTCTCTGTTGCGGGAGCTCGACAAGGCGGGACTCACGCAATAGCGATCGCCTCCTTCTCCGGAGGCCACCCGGACTCTGACACTGCCACTGATTCACCAAACCTGCAGATTGCTTGATTGTGAGTCATTTGCTTGTGAGAAGTTATGGCCTTGCCCACCCCAATGGGGGTGAAAAATGGGCGTTGGTGGGGGCGTCGATTGTCTCCGTGCAGGTTACGCTACCGAAAGTTACGTGTGAGTAGAGCCACTTGGAAGTTGTTGCTGTGGCCTATACCCTGGGTGTGGTCACGGGCCGAGAAGTGGGCCCAAACAAGGGCCCACAAATGAGCCCAGAAAGGGAAGAATCCGAACATGGCACAGGTCAGCAGGCAGCATTTCAATCCCGAATACTACGAATCCGTCTGGAATAGCTACGAGGAAGAAGAACATGACGTGGTCATCATCGGCGGCGGTTCCGTGGGCGCGGGTTCCGCGGTCGATGCCGCTACGCGCGGGCTGAAGACCACCGTCATCGAGGCCCGTGACTTCGCCGCAGGTACCTCCTCGCGCTCCTCGAAGATGTTCCATGGTGGACTGCGCTACCTAGCCATGCTGGACTTCCGCCTCGTGGCCGAGTCCCTCCACGAGCGCGAGCTCAACATGTCGACCCTGGCGCCGCACCTGGTCAAGCCGCTGAAGTTCATCTTCCCCCTCACCCACCGAGTGTGGGAGCGCGTGATGATGTTCGGCGGTTTCACCCTCTATGACCTCATGGGCGGAGCAAAAAGCGTTCCCCGCCAAAAGCACCTCACGCGACGCGGCGTGCTCAAGGTCGCGCCGGGGCTCAAGGAGGATGCCATCGTCGGGGGCGTGCGCTACTATGACACGCTTGTCGACGACGCTCGTCACACCATGACCGTCCTGCGTACCGCCGCTGAGTACGGGGCCACTGTGCGCACCGGCACGGAGGTCATCGGATTCGACAAGGGCGCGCGCGGCCGCATCGTCGCCGCCCGCGTGCGTGACAACGCCACTGGGCGCGAGGCCACCGTGCGCGGCAAGGTATTCATCAACGCCACCGGCGTATGGAACGACAAGATCCAGCAGCTTGCTGGGGCAGAAGGCAAGTTCACCGTCCATGCTTCCAAGGGCGTGCACATCGTTGTGCCCAAGGAGCGCCTCGACGCGGATGCCGCGCTGTGCTTCGTCACGGAGAAGTCCGTCCTTTTCGTTATCCCCTGGGGCGAGTACTGGATCATCGGCACCACCGACACCGATTGGGAGCGCGGCCTCTCCTTGCCTGATCCCGCGCCCACCGCCGCCGATATTGATTACATCCTCGAGGAAGTTAACCAGCGCGTACGCACGCCGCTGATCCACGAGGACATCGTGGGCGTCTACTCGGGCCTTCGCCCGCTGCTTTCGGGCAAGTCCGATTCCACCTCGAATCTCTCGCGCAACCACGCCGTCGCCGTCATCGCGCCGGGACTGGTCTCCGTTGCCGGCGGTAAGTACACCACCTACCGCGTCATTGGTAAGGACGCCGTCGACCTGGCCGCCGAGGAGCTGCCGGGCACCGTCGCCGAATCCGTGACGGAGAAGACGCCGATCCTGGGTGCTGCAGGTTATCACGCGCTGGCCAACCAGGTCCCGCTCTTGGCTCAGCGTTATGGGGTCAGCGAGCACATCATCACCCATCTGCTGGGACGCTATGGATCCCTCATCGACGAGGTCTTGGCGCCCGCTTCCGAGGAGAAGTCCCTGCTAGAGCCCATTCCTGCGGCCCCGGGTTACCTGTGGGCCGAGGCCCGCTACGCCGTCACGCACGAGGGCGCGCTGCACCTAGAGGATGTCCTGGCCCGCCGCCTGCGCATCTCCATCGAATACGGCCACCGCGGTCTCGATTGCGCCTCCCCGGTGGCGGACTTCATCGCGCCGCTGGTGGGCTGGAGCGAGGAGGAAAAACAGGCTGAGGTCGAGCTCTTCCGCAGCCGCACTGAGGCGGAACTCGCCGCAGAAAAGGCACTGACGGACCGCGAGGCCAACGACATTGTTGTTAACGCCTAAACCTTAAGGCACTTCCCCCGCCCTCGGCCCTGGCATAAGTCAGGGCCGCTCACACAGATACGGCCACGACCGTGGAAGGAATGTATTCCATGACAGGTTTAGACGCATTTACCTGGGAGTTCCTCGGAACAGCCCTGCTGCTCCTCCTAGGTAACGGCGCGTGTGCGCTGGTCACCTTGCGCACCTCTGGCGCTCGCGGATCGGATTGGATCGTCATCGCCCTCGGTTGGGGCATGGCCGTATTCATTGGCGCCAGCGTGGCGGATCCCAGTGGCGGGCACCTCAACCCGGCGGGGACGCTACTGTTCGCTGTGAATGGCTCGCTCGAGTGGGGACTGGTTCCCTACTACGTCGCCGGGCAGTTGCTGGGCGCGATGGTCGGCGCCATCTTGGCCTGGGCCGCCTTCAAGCAGCTTTTCGACGCCAATAATCTTGACGAGCAAGGCAACGTCACCGGCGCCAACGCGCAGACCGGCGGCATCTTCTTCACTGCCCCTGCTCACCCTAAGAACGGCTGGAATGCCCTCACCGAGTTCATCGGCACGAGCGTGCTCTTGATGTTCATCGCCTTCGGACCTGCCGGCGGCGAGCTCGGCCCGCTGACCTACTTCGGCGTCGCCTTCGTCGTCGTGGCCATCGGCCTGTCCCTGGGAACCCCCACGGGATATGCCATCAACCCGGTACGTGACTTGGGCCCGCGTCTGATGTACGCCTTCGTCCTTCCCATTCGGGACAAGGGCAGTGCGAATTGGTCCTATGCTTGGGTGCCAATCGTGGCTCCTCTTGCCGCGGCCGTTGCAGTGGGAACACTATCGGTGGTCCTCTAAGTAGAAACAATCAGAAGCAAGAAGAAAAAGGAGAAGTGAAATGACACCTAAAGAAGCTGGCAACGACGCCGAGAAGAAGACCGAGAAGAAGTATGTCGTAGCAATCGATCAGGGCACCACCTCGACGCGCTGCATCATCTTCGACCATGACGGCAACCAAGTTTCGGTGGGCCAATACGAGCACGAGCAGATCTTCCCCGAGAAGGGCTGGGTCGAGCATGACCCGCAGGAGATTTGGAATAACACCCGTTACTCGGTGGGTGCAGCCTTGGCAGAGGCCGATATTGCCATCCACTCCATCGCCGCCGTGGGCATTACCAACCAGCGTGAGACCACCGTGGTCTGGGATAAGAACACCGGCGAGCCGGTCTACAACGCCATTGTCTGGCAGGACACTCGTACCTCCGATATCTGCAAGGAACTCTCCGCGGCCGATGGCCCGGATGCCTGGCGCCGGCGCACCGGTCTCATCATCAACTCCTACCCGGCCGGCCCCAAGGTCAAGTGGATCCTCGACAACGTGGAGGGTGCGCGCGAGCGGGCGGAGAAGGGCGATCTGCTCTTCGGCACCATCGATACCTGGTTGCTGTGGAACCTCACCGGCGGCGTCGAGGGTGATGACGGTGAACCGGCCCTGCACGCCACCGACGTCACCAATGCCTCGCGTACGCTTCTCATGGACATCGAAAAGCTCGAGTGGGACGAGGAATTGTGCAAGGCCATGGACATCCCCATGTCCATGCTGCCGGAGATTCGCCCCTCGCTGGGTGACTTCCGCAGGGTCCGTGAGCGTGGCTCCTTGTCCGGGGTTCCCATTCGGGCAATTCTGGGTGACCAGCAGGCAGCGATGTTCGGTCAGGGATGTTTCCGTCCGGGTTCTGCGAAGAATACCTATGGCACTGGCCTCTTCCTCTTGCTCAATACCGGCACCACTCCGAAGTTCTCCGAGAACGGCCTGCTGACCACCGTGTGCTTCCAGCGGGAGGGCGAAAAGCCCATCTACGCGCTGGAAGGCTCGGTATCTATGGGCGGTTCGCTGGTGCAGTGGCTGCGCGATAACCTACAAATCATCCCGAACTCCGCCTCGATTGAGAACATGGCGCGCGCGGCCAAGGACAACGGCGGTGTCTATATTGTCCCTGCCTTCTCCGGCCTCTTCGCCCCTTATTGGCGCCCCGATGCCCGTGGCGTCATCGTGGGCCTGACTCGCTTTGCCAACCGCAACCACATCGCGCGCGCGGTGCTGGAGGCCACGGCCTACCAGACTCGCGACGTCGCGGATGCGATGGTTGCGGACTCTGGTGTGGAGATCTCGGAACTGCGTGTGGACGGCGGAATGACGCACAACGAGCTGCTCATGCAGTTCCAGGCCGATATCCTCGGCGTGGAAGTACACCGGCCCAAGGACGTGGAAACCACCGCCACTGGCGCAGCCTTTGCCGCCGGCCTCGATGCCGGTTTCTGGGATGATCTCTCGGTCCTCGGCCAACAGCGCGGCGACCTGCACGTATGGAAGCCCAAGATGGAAAAGGAAGAGGTAGATTCGCTCTACCGGGATTGGCGCCGCGCCGTGAAGCGCTCCCTGGAGTGGGAGGATGACGCCGACACGGAGATCGAGGTCTAGCTTTCGTCGCGCCCAATTGCGGCCGCGGCTCTAGACTGGTGAGTTATGACTACTTCACTGGCTGCGCCGCGGCTTATTGCCAGCGATATTGATGGCACTTTATTAGACGCCAACCACCGGGTAACCAAGCGCAACCGCGAGACCATCGCGCGCGCAGTAGCCAGTGGCGCCATCTTCGCCCTGTCCACGGGTAGGCCCTATCGCTGGATTCGGCCCGTGTTAGATCAGCTTCCCGTGCGGCCTATCTGTGTGACCTCCAATGGCGCGGTCATCTTCGATTCCTTCCAAGACCGCGTGGTGCAGTCTTATGAGTTGAAGCCAGAAGTTCTCCACGATGTTGTGACGCTGGCTCAAGGTGCGTTGAGCTCCTCCGGCGGGGTCTCTGTGGGTGCTGAACGCGTAGGCAATACCCCCCAAGACCCGGTCAACGAGCTCTTCGTGGTGGACCCGAGCTATTCCGATAACGCGGTCTTTGATGGCTTCGGCGTTCTTACCCTCGAGGATGTGGTGGCCTGTCCCGCCTCCAAGCTGCTGCTGCGCAACCCGCACTTAAGCTCGGCGGAGATGTTCGAGGCCGTCGGCCCGCTCATCGATCCAGACGTCGCGCACATTACCTACTCCATGGATGATGGCATCTTAGAGGTTGCCTCGGCAGGGGTGACCAAGGCACACGGCGTGCAGTGGCTGGCGCAGCATCACGGCATCGACCGCGCGGAAACCATCGCCTTTGGGGATATGCCCAATGATATTGAGATGCTGCGCTGGGTCGGCCGGGGCTATGCCATGGCTAATGCCGCCCCCGCGGTTAAGGAAGCCGCGGATGAAATCGCGCTGAGCAACCGCGAAAGCGGCGTCGGGCGAGTGCTAGAAAACTGGTTTTAGCCCGTGCCTTAACCTCGTAGCACCCGCGGCTGCAATATGGTGGAACGCATGACTTCTTATGACCTCATTGTTGTTGGATCGGGTTTCTTCGGGCTGACGGTAGCCGAGCGTGCTGCCTCTCAGCTGGGCAAGAAGGTGCTCATCGTGGAGCGCCGTAACCACCTAGGCGGCAACGCTTACTCGGAGCCCGAGCCCACGACCGGCATCGAGGTGCACAAGTATGGCGCACACCTCTTCCATACCTCCAATCAGCGCGTGTGGGAATACTGCAACAAGTTCACCGAGTTCACGGACTACCAGCACCGTGTCTTCGCCATGCACGATGGCACCGCGTACCAGTTCCCCATGGGGCTGGGCCTTATTAACCAGTTCTTTGGCCACTACTACTCCCCGGATGAGGCACGCGAGCTCATCAAGGAGCAGGCGGGCGAGTTCTCGGCAGATGAGGCGCAGAACCTGGAGGAAAAGGCCATCTCCCTCATCGGACGGCCTCTCTATGAGGCCTTCATCCGCGACTACACCGCCAAGCAGTGGCAGACCGATCCCAAGGAGCTGCCGGCGGGCAATATCACCCGCCTGCCGGTGCGCTATACCTTCAACAACCGCTACTTCAACGACACCTACGAGGGCCTGCCGCGCGAGGGCTACGCCCAGTGGCTCAAGAACATGGCTGATCACCCAGGTATTGAGGTGCGCCTGAACACGGATTGGTTCGAGGTTCGCGAGGACCTGCGCGCCCAGTCGCCGGAGGCTCCCGTGGTCTATACCGGTCCGCTGGACCGCTACTTCGACTTCGCCGAGGGCGAGCTGGGCTGGCGCACGCTGGACTTCGACCTCGAGGTCCTCGACACCGGTGACTTCCAGGGCACCCCGGTGATGAACTACAACGATGCGGACGTGGACTACACCCGCATCCACGAGTTCCGCCACTTTCACCCCGAGCGTGCCAGCCAGTACCCCTCCGATAAGACGGTCATCATGAAGGAGTATTCGCGCTTTGCGGCGGAGGGTGACGAGCCCTATTACCCCATCAACACCCCGGAGGACCGCAGCAAGCTCGCTGCTTATCGAGGCCGCGCCGCCGCCGAGGCCAAGGACAATCATGTCCTCTTCGGCGGGCGCCTGGGCACCTACCAATATCTAGACATGCACATGGCCATCGCCTCGGCGTTGACCATGTTCGATAACAAGCTTGCCCCGTGGTGGAACGAGGGCAAGCCGCTCGAGCAGGAGCGCGGGCACTAGGCAGTGCGGAAGCTGCAAGATTGATGCAGCAAGGTTAACGCCAAGTTAATTGCGTCCGAATGCAAGCCGGAAGGCGGCCAGGGGAACAACCCCTGTCCGCCTTTTGTGTTTCTGGAAAGTGCCTACACCTGCAGTTTTGTAGCAAAGTAAATATTGGGTGCGTGCCCACCATTTTCATTTCTCAGCAATGTGCTACGGTTAACTAAAGGTTAACAAGAGAAAGTGAGAAGGTGAGCTAGAGATGATTAACATCAACAAACGCCGCTTTGACGTCATCCGTGAGGATCTGCACCGCGCCTATGGGCACGAGTACTCCGCCGCGGAAATCAACCGCAAGACGGACGAGGTCATCGCTAAGCATTCCCAGAGCGCGAACCTCGAGGAATTCGTTCCTGTCATGGTGGAGCGCGAACTCAAGGAGCACTTCGGCGACCACCGCATCCACGTGCGCTTCGTCGCCGGCTCCCAGGTAGCCCTTGCCCAAGCGGCTGTGGCCCTGACCAAGAAGCACGCCGGCGAGGCACTCGTGGTCGACGCCGCCGCCACCCACCCGGAAATCAGCGAAGAGGGCCACATGGCCCACGTCCTGCACGAGCGCGGGATGCTGGAGCCAGGCAAGCGCTACCTCGATGAGGTTCGCACCGTGGCCATGCCGGATTATATTGTCTACCTCGGCCGCCATCTCGAGCGCGATGAGGCGGGCAAGGACGTCAAGATCTGGGACATCGAAAGTGCCGATGACCTCGAGGCCACCCGCGAGTTGGCCGACGACCTAGAGGCCCGTGTGCTCTACATGCTCAACCGCCTGGGCATCGACCCGGTCCGCGAAGGCGCTGCGGTAGAGGCTTAAGCCTCCTGCGCCTAGAACTTGCCCGAGCCGCCGGCCCCAGAGAAGCCACCGCTGGAATAGCCAGTGTTGACGCTGCTGGAGCTGGCGGCTTGTGAGCTCTCCACATCGGCCTGGTACCAGGCATTCGTGGTGTAGAAGGGCACATAATAGGTGCCCACGCCTGGGTGCCAGGCGGCCGATCCCAGGCCACCTACCCGGTGGTCCTCGCTGCGCTCTGCCTGCGATTTAGCGTAAAGCCTATCCGTGAGCTCATCAATGAGTACTCGGTAGTCCGCCAAGATGGCGGCGAAGGAATCCATAAACTCTGGTGCGTCTAGCTTTTCGCGCAGCTCAAGCACGCGCTCATCAAGGGCAGTCAACTGCTCATTGAGCTCGCCCTCGGACTGAGTGACGGCCTCCAACACATCGGAGTGCAGCGTGGTCAGCTCCTGCCTGCGTACCTCCGGATCCCCATGCTCCATCCGCGCCAGCTGCTCTAGGTTGGTCTCGGCATTAATCGCCGCCTCCACCGCGGCGCGCGCCGTGCTTAGCTCTCCCGCGTGCTCGCGGAACTCCTTATCGGAGGAACTCGTGCTCAAGGAGCCCAGCCGGGTGACCTCCTCGTGGGCAGCGAGGAAGTTCTCCTGGATGTCTTTCCACTCCTTGCGCAGGGAATCATTGGCCAGCGGGGAGCTAAGTGAGTGCGCGCGCACATCAATCTCATCGAGGCGCTGCGCCATATCGCCGTGGTGGGCGAGGATGAACTCATAGTCCTCGCGGGCCTGCTTGGTTTTGCTCTTGCGGCCTACTACCACCGGCGAGGATTCCCCCGACCAAGCCCGCATTGCTACTGCCTCCGGAGGATTCCGATACAAGATCGGTATCCGCTGCAGCCTGCACGCCGCGCAGCATCCCGTCCTTCCACTTCTCATCCTGGAGAAGCGGGCGCATGGCGTCTACCACACCGGCGATCCGCTCATCGGAGCGCAAGTTGAGGTCATCGGCCACATCCTCCCCGGCGTAGACCCCCATGCCGCGCGGATCCATTCCGATTGCCACGATGAGATGACCATCGGCGTACTTCTCGCCCTCAGAATCCTGCATCCCGTGGCTGCCCGCGTAGAAACGCACCGTGTCATTCAAGTTCTCATCATTGCTGGCAAAGGTGAGAAAATCCACGTCTGTGACCGTTGCCGGGAGCGTGACCTGGGCAGTGGCCTCAGCTAGCTCTGCCTCCTCGGCATCACTGAGCAGGTCTGCCTGATCGTCGATGCGCACCTGCGACGCCGGGACATCAGCCACTGCAAGCGGGGCAGCTAACCCGACGAAGAGAACGGTGGAGGCGATGGGAAGTAATCTCATGCCCTCCCAGTATAAAGAAAGTGACCGTAACGCCTCTTGCGGCGGCCTATGCCTGCACGCCATCTTCGGCTAAGGACAACCTGCCTTTTCTCCTCGCCAGGAAGCGTCAATTCCTGTCGAAAGGTCTGGTAAACCAAAAAGAACAGGAGAACTAACAACACCGCTTTCGGATAGACCCCAAACCGCTATCCGATAGCCCAACTTCTGCTACGGACCTGACCCCCGTTTGGTAGACACCTGATATCCCAACTTCTTGGGAACGAAAGGTAATCTCC